>DDBE01000208.1:1110-22467 GCA_002332715.1 Flavobacteriales bacterium UBA2040 | reverse complement strand
GTTCCATTCCACACAAAAGGTGTATAAAACTGAACTCGATTTGAGCCTGTTACAAAATTGTAATCTGAAAAATAAACTTCCGTAAATCCGGTTGTTTCAATATTGGTTGAGTCAAGAATATTGGCAGATGTACCTTTCATATTAATACGTAAAAAGTTAACTCCTCCACCGTTCAATGCATTGACTAAAAACCCATCAATGTTACCCACTGACATACCAGCTATTGTCAATTCGGCAGCGGTAAATAGGTATTGTGATTTCCCAGAAATATTGCTTGCTGCCAATGCATCCGAAGAAGGTGCCGTTCCTGTTAAAACGGGAAATTGGTTTTCGCTTGTAATACTATTCAATACAACTTGTTGTTGCGTATATTGATAATAATCATAAGGTTGCGAATTGGTATAATTGAAGACAGTTCCACTGAATCCAGTTATCGTATGCGAAGGCGTCGTATAACCAACTGAATCTATTCGTGTTGAATCATGAATATATGTATTACAACTATAATCCCATTCTCCACAGCCAATGTTTGTTTGACCAGAAACTGGCGGAGAAACTAATCCATTCTTACAACGCATGTTGTATTTCATGATGATCTTTTCATACGTTACCCCTGGCAAATTCGGAAAAGCAATCATTGTATCTCGGATTCCTCCACCCGCAGTTTGGGTATAGTTGAAGGTGTTTACCACAATTGTATCTCCTGAGCTTTGCGCCTGCAAATTAGAAGTCACAATCAATAAAACTAGAGTTAGTAATGTTTGAAATTTCATAGTATTTTGTTTTTTTTAATTCTTTTGTAGTAAAAATAACACTCTTTCGGAGAAGAAAAGTCACCCTGTAGATTAAAATGTCCTCACTATTTAATTCCAAGTTCGTTAAAAATGGGCTATTTTTGCACCACGAATGGTAAAAATACGAGATATTGAATTGGGTGAATTCCCGCTTTTACTCGCTCCAATGGAGGATGTGAGTGACCCTCCGTTCCGTGCGCTTTGCAAGAAAAATGGAGCCGATTTGATGTATACCGAGTTTATTTCATCGGAAGGATTGATTCGCGACGCGGCTAAATCTGTTATGAAACTGGATATTTACGAATATGAACGTCCTGTTGGAATTCAAATTTTTGGCTACGATATCGAAAGCATGAAAATGGCGACTCAAATTATTGAGAAAACCAATCCAGATATCATTGACATCAATTATGGATGTCCAGTAAAAAAGGTAGCCTGCAAAGGCGCTGGTGCTGGAATCCTACAAGACATTCCTAAGATGGTGCGTATGACGGAAGCTATTGTGAAGGCTACAAACCTTCCTGTGACCGTGAAAACAAGATTGGGTTGGGATGACAATTCGAAATTTGTTGTGAATACTGCTGAACGACTGCAGGATGTTGGAATTGAGGCAATTTCTATTCACGGTCGTACGCGTAAACAAATGTACAAGGGAGAAGCTGATTGGCAACTTATTGGTGATGTGAAAAACAATCCAAGAATGCACATTCCCGTTTTTGGAAATGGGGATATCGATTCGCCTGAAAAAGTCATTGCTTACAAAGAAAAATATGGCGTTGACGGTGTAATGATAGGTCGTGCTAGTATTGGCTACCCATGGGTTTTCAATGAGATAAAACACTTTATAAAAACAGGAGAACATTCAGCTCCTCCAGGTATAAAGGAACGTGTTGCCATAACCAAAGAACATTTGACCATGAGTGTAAATTGGAAAGGTGAGGTTCTTGGTGTTGCCGAAATGAAGCGACATTATTCCAATTATTTTAAAGGGATTTCGCATTTCAAGGAATATCGAACCAAATTGGTTACGACCTTTGACTTGCAAGAAATATATGACACTTTAGATTATATTGAAGCGAATGCCGAGGAGTTCTTTCTTGTTTAAACTGTTTATCTAACTTTTTCAATCAAAATCTCTACTGCCTAGAATCTCTAATTTAGCTATCTTTAAAGCTCATTTTAGAATTTTATGCAACGATATCAGAACTACGCAGAAGGTAAATGGTTTAATGGTGAAGGAGTTGAAACTTCACTTTACAACACAATTTCAGGAGAGAAAATAGGAGAAGTATCCAGTATTGGCCTTGACTACAAAGCCATGATGGAGTATGCCGTGAAAAACGGTGGATATGCTCTTCGGAAAATGACTTTCCAGGAAAGAGGTCGAATGCTTAAAGCATTAGCCCTGCATTTGATGGAGTTGAAATCAAAATATTACCAAGTAAGTGCTTGGACTGGTGCAACAAAAGTTGATTCTTGGATTGATATTGAAGGTGGAATTGGAAATTTATTTGCCAATGCGTCTTTGAGAAAGCAATTTCCTGATTTGCCTTATTACGTCGATGGAGTTGCCGCGCCACTTTCAAAAGAAGGAACGTTTATCGGACATCACATTATGGTTCCGAAAGAAGGCGTTGCGATTCATATCAATGCCTTTAACTTCCCAATTTGGGGAATGCTGGAAAAAATTGCCGTGAATTTAATGGCGGGTGTTCCAGCTATCGTAAAACCGTCTGAGCATACTTCCTATTTAACAGAAGTGATGGTAAAGGACATCATTGCCTCTAACATATTGCCCGAAGGTTCTTTGCAGCTTGTTGCTGGATTAGGTCGAGGAATTATCGATCACGTCGACTCACAGGATATTGTGACCTTTACAGGAAGCGCATTTACTGGAAGAAAGTTAAAATCACTTCCGCAATTCACAGAAAGAAGTGTTCCTTTCAACTTAGAAGCTGATTCTCTTAACGCTGCAATTTTAGGGAAAAACGCTACACCTGGAACAGCTGAGTTTGACCTTTTCATTAAAGAAGTCACACGTGAAATAACAGTAAAAGCAGGTCAAAAATGTACCGCTGTCCGTCGAATTATAGTCCCAGAAGATTTCATAGACGAAGTACAAGCCGGAATAGCCAAAAGATTGGCGAGTACAACTATTGGCGACCCGAGTATAGAAGGAGTACGAATGGGCTCATTGGCCGTAATGTCGCAAGTAGATCGCTTGAAAGAAAGCGTGAATGCCTTATCGAAATCGCAAGAAATCGTTTATGGTGACATGGATAATTTTACAGTTTCAGGCGCCGACAAAAACAAAGGAGCTTTCTTCTCTCCTATTCTATTTAGAAACAATGACCCATACAAAAACACTGACGTTCATGACATTGAGGCATTTGGTCCAGTTTCGACTATCATGCCATACAAAGAAACGGAAGATGCGATTCAATTGGCAAAAATGGGGAAAGGGTCCTTGGTTTCTTCAATAGTGACACCAAACGATAAAGAAGCAACTGAATTTGTGCTAGGTGCTGCATCTATGCACGGTCGTATTCTCGTTTTGAACGAAGCTTGTGCTAAAGAAAGTACGGGTCATGGTTCACCAATGCCTTTGCTCACGCACGGTGGACCTGGTCGTGCTGGTGGTGGTGAAGAAATGGGTGGTAAACGTGGTGTTTTACATTATTTACAACGCACAGCAATTCAAGGACATCCAACGACAATCACGGCAATTACAAAACAATTTCAAGTTGGCGCTGAACAACCAGAAGCGAATCCACATGTTTTCAGACAACACTTTGAAGATTTAAGAATTGGGGATACTGTTTTCACACATAAACACTCTGTAACAGATGCAGACATTGTGAATTTTGCTAACGTTTCTGGCGATAATTTTTACGCACATATGGATACCACTTCTCTCGAGGGAACGATTTTCGAAGGAAGAGTAGCGCACGGATATTTCATTCTTTCAAAAGCAGCTGGATTGTTCGTCGACCCGAAAAAAGGTCCTGTGTTATTGAATTATGGTCTTGAAGATGCCCGTTTTGTAAAACCTGTTTATCCAGGTGCAACAATCGGTGTTCGATTTACTGTAAAAGAAAAAATGGATCAAGAAAAACGTTCTGAAGATGATATTGCGAAAGGAATTGTGAAATTCTTGGTTGATGTGTACGATGAAACAGGAGAAACTGTTGCGTTAGCCACCATTCTTACCATGGTCAAAAAACATGATCAATCGCAATAAAATCAGATGTTTATAAATCGTCGTGACTAACCTCGTGACAGTTTTTTTGTTCTATTCCTCAATACCAAAATTCTTCGTTGTGTTACTATTGATGTAAAGAATATTACACAATGATTTTAATTCATTTTCTTGAACTGTAAACTCAGTATCAAGAGTATGGTGATTAAATCCAATCATTATCAAGTCGGCATCTTTCGAGTTTTTACAGATCTTTTCATTCAGTGTTTCATTGTCACGAATCTTGTGAAATTGAACATTTGCTTCAGATATTGGTAAACTTCCTTGGAAAATTAAATCTTGCATCAGGGTTTTCTCTGACTCGAAAACAGACTCATTTAAAGCAACATGAAGCGTCGCTTTCCCTTTTCGCCAATCATGGCTTCCAAGGATGATATAGGCCATAACAATCATTAATTGTGCATTACTCGTTTGATTTGCTTCTACCCAAATATGAATATCGCCCATTACACCAAACCCTTTGCTGCCCGTCGATAAAACACAGATATCAAAATGACTAGCGAACATCAAAGTGTAATTCTCCTTGATCTGGTTAAGCTGGTCCATTTTTCCTCGTTCATAATCCAACAGAATCATATTATTGTCCTTACCTGAAACACCTGGTAATTGCAACATCTGAGAAATTGCCCCAGTATATGAAGGCGCTACGTGAGTCTGTAGATAGAAATTGCTTTTCGAAATATTTGAAATTCGTATCATTCTCGATAAAGTTTCTTTCGAATCCAACACCGTATCTTCGTTCAACTCAGCTTTAATCCAGTGTATGTAGGAACCAAAACCGTGTTTCCGCGTCATCCATTTCATAATCTGGAAATTGGAGTTTTGGACGAATGTTTGGTTAGAGAAAGCAACTATCGAAGGTCGCCATGTTTCATCTTTTTGATCTTTCTCCGCTTTTTGCAAAAACACTTGAACCGTTCTACTGAATTGGAAAATTACCCCTTGAAAAATGGCCGTAATGCCTTGTTTTTTGTCATTTTTAGAAGAGATGTAATAGTAAATGGATAACATTAAAATTATCGCAAATACAGCATAAAAAGGGTTCATTTTAAACATCATGAACACGCACATCACTCCACCGAATAAAGAGATATACCATTTTGACTTAAATGTTGGACGATACGATGGATCGCCTGAGAAATGTTGGAAAAACGAAATCAAACAAAGCGCACCATAAGTAACCATAAAGAACATGGAAATGATTTCTGCAACGAAATTGACATCGCCAATGGCCACAAAAACTGTAGCGATACAAAGCGTCACCAGACTAGAAGAAAATGGCTCATTGTTTTTTCCTTTACCTTTTGCAAAAAAGCGATTGACTTGTTTGTTCGGGAAAACTTTGTCTTTCCCTAAGGCTTGCAGTGTTCTAGGAGCCACTATAAAAGAACCAAGTGCACTGGAGAATGTCGCTGCTGCTAGTCCAATTGGAATAATAGGTCCCCAAATGGCAATTTGACTCATGATTAATTGATCGGAGGCTAAATCAGCAGAAGACGCCGAGGTAGCAAGTTTTAAAGCAATGAAAACATAAATAACCATACCAACTAATGTTGCCATCATCGTTCCTTTCGGCAAAGATTCGCTCGGATCCTTCAAATCACCAGACAATCCTACACCGGCTGTCATACCTGTAAAGGCCGGGAAACAAATCGCAAAAACAATGAAAAAAGAATCTCCATCTTCAATGTGGCTGGTTAATGAAGTCAATGAAATAGCCTCACCAGTGCCTGAACCCATAAAAAAGAAGATCAGTGAAACAAATAAAATGGCGACAACAAAATAAAGTGCCTTCATTCCCAAATCGGCACCTTTTGTTAAAATCAACAAGGTTAAAAGTCCTAAACATGGTAAAGTCACCAAACGCATATCCATGATGTAAAAGCCATAGGTTTGACCTACCCACTCTATCAAAGGCTCAAAAGCGACTCCCATGGCCACAATATAAAAGGCGACGGAAATGGCTTGTGATAAATAGAGACTAATCCCTATTGCGGAACCTATATTTAAACCGAATGATCGTGAAATAATAAAGTATTCGCCTCCACCTTCTACTTTTTGGTTGGTGGAAATTTCCGCGATGGCCATGGCTGTTGGAATGGTAACCATGTGACCGATAATAATAATTCCTAGTGTGCCTAAAAACCCAATATTTCCTACGGCGTAACCAAAACGCAAGAACATTACTGCTCCTAAAATGGTAGAAATTCCCGTTAAAAATACCGGAGTCGTCCCAAACTTTTTTACAACATTGGTCATATAGCTTTTTTATTCTTCTAGACGAATCACCGCCACATTTGTCACACAATATTAAGAATATAATTGAATCGATTATTAAAACTGGAAATAAACGAAAGGTTTACCTCCATCAACAGCTGTTTGGTAGACTAAAAAGATGATAAGTGCAACAGATAGTGCTTTTAAGGGTAAGGTCATTTTTTCAAATCGTAGTTCCCATCCTTTTTTAATTGCTCCAGGCAACCAGTGAAGTACAAATCCAATTACAATAAGTGCAAATGCACTCCAATAGGTAGAAATTACTTCAAGAAATACTGTCCAAGAAAAATCGAAATGATGTACAATTTGATTCAACATTTGCAGTGGCAGGTCGTCGTCTTCTAAACGAAACCAAATTCGCGTGAAAGTGATGAAATTAAAGGTGATAAAAATCTTCCAAAAACGAGAGAGACCAGATGTGTTTTCCTTATATGGGCTAATCTTCTTCCAATACTTGTAAATCACCAATGCAATACCATTTAGTGCTCCCCAAATAACAAAATTCTTGCTTGCACCATGCCACAATCCTCCTATAACCATAGTTATCAATAAATTCAAATCTCTATGCACCAAACGATTAAAATCTTTGATAAAAAGCCAACCGTAGGTATAAATGATGAGCATGCCGATATAAACAAATATCAAAGCATACCACTTCGTTATAAAAATTAAGAAAATGAAAATGATAGTTGACACGACATAAGTTCCTAAACCACCACGACGGTTTCCGCCAAGAGGAATGTATAAATAATCACGCAACCATGAACCCAAGGAAATGTGCCATCTTCTCCAAAAGTCGGCCACACTCAAGGCTTTGTAAGGTGAATTGAAATTCTCTTTTATATTGAATCCCATCAATCTGGAAAGCCCAATTGCAATATCGGTATAGCCAGAAAAATCGCCGTAAATCTGTAAGGAATATCCCCACATGGCTAAAATGCTCACAAATCCTGGGAACATTTCTGGAGCTTCAGCAATGTGATCAATGAAATGTATGGCGATGTAATCTGCTAAAACAATCTTTTTTATTAATCCTTTGACGATTTGAACAATCGCCCAACTGAAATCTGTATTGTCGAGTTCGTACGGCTTTCTAATTTGAGGAATGAAGTCTTTTGCCCGAACGATTGGTCCTGCAACGAGTTGAGGGAAAAAGGTGACGAAAAATGAATAATCGAAGAAACTTTTGACGGGTTCAATCTCTTTTCGGTATATATCTACACTATAAGAAATACTCTGAAAAGTGAAAAAAGACACACCGACGGGAAGCAAAATCCGTTCAATAAAAGTTCCTTCTCCGAAGAATCCATTGGCCCAATGTGCAAAATGGTTTATCGGTTCAAAGTTTGTTGCGAAGGTGGTGTTGAATGCCTCAGTAAAGAAATAAGCATACTTGAAATACAAGAGTATTCCTACATTAAATACGATTCCCAAAGCTAAAATCCACTTTCTTGTTCCCTCCTTTTCGGAGGCAAATACTTTCTTGCCTATGAAATAATTCACCACTAAACTAAGGCCCAATAAAACAACGAATAAGCCGGATGATTTGAAATAAAAGAAGAAGCTGATAACGGTCAAGAAGAAGCTCCTTACCCAAAATTTCTCTTTGAATCGCGATAGGAAAAATACACCAGCGATAAACATCAACCAGCAATCAAGTACTGTGAGTTTGAACTCGAAATTTCCAAAACCGCTTTGAATGGCACTGATTGTTATTCCTAAAACACCAACAATTGCCAATCCAATTGTGATATAAAAGGCATTGGTTTTGGTTTTCTTGGATAAATCAAGAATGGTGTAGACGCTGATCGCCACCAAAAAAAATATCCAGAAATTAAGTTGAACAAAGTTTAATGGAGACGCATCATCGAAACTTAAAGAAAAAACATCCATGAAACGCGACCAACTTTCCACCTTTTAGTTTTTTGCAGTTTTGATTTTGCGCGTTTCAAATTGTCTTTCGCCTTTTTCAAAAGCATCATAAAATAAATCACCTTTCAAATGATAACCGGCTTTTGTAAAATGTACCAAATCTTTTTGCATTAATTTGTTCATATACCATGTTTTAGATGAACCTAAACCACCCATTATTCCATATAAATCCCATACTGGACAATTGTATTTTTGAGCAAGCTCCCGAATAACCGTTCTTTCTCTAGCGATATTTGGATTCAAATGGCTCCGGTGAAAATAAGAGTCGTTGGGCACAGTCAATAACAGAGCGCATTCGGGATTCGTGCGAAGAACAATCTTCATCAAACGTTCTAAATTATTTTTATACTCCTCTGGATCGAATGATTCTGGTGGGACGTTGCCATCATTTGTCCCAACTGAAAAAGCAAAAAAGTCCGGTGGTGTCATTCTCAACTCTTCCTCTAAACGAGCACAAGCCAAATAATTCCACAAGGCTGCTCCGTTTGTTCCAATATTCGAATAAGAAACACCCGGAAAGTAATTCATCAATTGAAGACCATAGATTTCAAGTTCGTACGCAATTGGAATCGTTCGTTCAAATTCCACTTCAAACGTTATAAACGGTCTTTTAAACTTGACTTCTGTAAAACCAATTATTGTGTCTGTGATAATATGTTCAACATTGTCTTTTTGCTCCTTCCAATCCAATTGAAAAGGAAATACACCTTTGTTGTGAAAAATTCGAATCCGTTGAATTACGGGTTTCACTTTGGTTTTGTCGTAACTAAAACTCATCGATGAAATAGAATCAGA
This sequence comes from Flavobacteriales bacterium UBA2040, assembly GCA_002332715.1. Taxonomy (GTDB): domain Bacteria; phylum Bacteroidota; class Bacteroidia; order Flavobacteriales_D; family Crocinitomicaceae; genus UBA2040. Next base: position 13,410 of record DDBE01000208.1, on the reverse strand, counting down.
ACATGAGATTTTAATCCCTGACAAGCCATACGCTTCATTAGCTTGGTCTTTCACCACACTTCGGTACCTTTTCCAGAAATTCGGCGAGGTAAATTCATAATTCCAAGGATTGTTCGTTTTAGCAAGGTCATACGGGAAAACCCAATTTCGTTCGCCTTCTAGTAATTCGTTTTGTGATTGAAATTTCGTTCTTACTTCGTGTGTGTAGATATCTGCTTGCAAATGTGAACCTCCAGCATGATAAAAATTCAACTTCCCTTGCTTCGTTTCTTTCATTTTGCTCATTTTTTCGAACAAAATTTCCCAGTTGTGACTTTCTTCCGTGTAAAATTGAAAATAATTCAAATCGAAATCGACAACTGGGTATCGTTTCAAATAGGAGCTATCCAGACTACTAATTTTAGGTGGATGGAAAGCAGCTAAGGAATCGCCAAACGGTGCTATCTGCGCCAATGACCCAGTCTGACTGGAAGAAAGGATGAACGCCAAGAATATGTTAATTCGCCAAATCATTTTCCTTCAAATTTTAAGTATTCAGACATAAATGCATCATAAAATAATTGAGCCGCAATTGTTGCTCCTTTTATACTAAAATGGACATGGTCAGGTCGCCCTAAATCTTTTTCAACCCAAGCTGGCATCGAATTTTTTCCGCCCATGGCATCAAACAAATTCCAATATCCGGCTCCTGCACTCAATGCTGCTTTTTTCAATTGAGAGATATGATATTCCAATAATGGATATGTTTCATATACTCCATTTTTAAGCTTCGACATATCACTTGGCCCAATCATGATAATCGCCATATCTGATTTCAAACTTTTTAAAGTTTGAATTTGACTTTTGAAATATCTAGCTTCTTTTCTTACTGCCGCACTATCTTTTAAATAAGGCATCGAATTACCGCCAAATTGTAAAATTGTTAGTTCCGTATTCAGCTCGTTCAACATCTTTTTAAATGAATTTCTATTGACTGAACCAAAAAATGTGCCGCTTGAACCACGCATGGCGATGTTGTCTACTTGAACGCCGTAATCGCCTTCACACGAAAAGCCAACAATATTTGGACTTTTCACACTTTTAAAATTGAATTTTAATGATTCAGGGGTTCGTCCAAACACCAATTTTACAACATGTGAATTGCCGTCGGTCACCAAATATTCTTCATGTATTATTTTGCCATTGCTCTCAACCTGCAGCAAACAAGACACTTCGCACGAATTGTAAAACATATTAACTTTATTGAAGCTTTGCGCCCTACTATGTGCACGATTATCAGGGCCAATCGTTATCCAAGCATCTTGAACGGTTGCATTGGAGTCCACACTCTCAGAAGTGAACCGTGCTGCAGAATTCATTACACCATATTGTTTATTGCTCAGTTTAGCACCTCCGAAACACGTGTAACGTACAAAATTAGGCGAATAGCTTTGGCGGTAAGAAAGCGTGGGGTAAATATTATTCGCTGCAATCAACCCTGGACCGTAGCCACCAAATTTCTCCTGCATTCGCTGACGAATGAAACTCGTCATACGATCGCCTTCAATTTGTGAATCGCCAAAATGAAGAATATGAATTTTGTTTTTATCAACCGCTGCTCGTTCTAATTTCTTAAAAAAATTTCGCAAGGCCTTCATACCAGTGGACGACAGTGAAAATTGAGATGCTCTATTCATCTCATAATTCACTATTTGAGGAGCACCAACACCTCCATTGGTGATGTTCTTATGCTTTATAAGTCTCTTTTCCTCGGTTTCCTTTGTGTTTACATTGGAAACAATTGACGAAATATCTTTTATTTCTTGCTTTTTAGCAGATACAATTTGCTCAGCTGAAAGAAATTTCAATTTTACATCGCCAATTGAAACTCCGTCTTTGGGCATTAATAAAGACATCACAGCCAATATTGCAGCTACACCAGCCGTAAAAACCAAAACCCGAAGTGAATTTGATGAGTTCATTTTCAATTACAAAAATACACTTAGAATCTAAACGCAGGAACTTTACATCATGAAACTATCCACAAAATTCGGTGCTTTGCCCATTTTACCTATCTTTGCGGGGCAAAATTTAAAGAATGAGTTTATTAACAGTTGGAAGTGTCGCGTTCGATGCGATAGAAACGCCTTTTGGCAAAACAGATAGAATAATTGGAGGTGCGGGAACCTATATCGCTTTGGCGGCATCTTTCTACGAAAAAAATCAACAGATTTGTGCAGTTGTCGGTGACGATTTTCCACAAGAAATGCTGGATACCTTAGAAAGTAGAAATATAGATCTTGAAGGACTTCAGATTAAAGAAGGTGAAAAATCATTTTTCTGGTCCGGGAAATATCACAACGACATGAACTCTCGTGATACATTGGTGACTGAGTTGAATGTGCTTGAAAATTTTGACCCAATCATTCCTGCGTCTTACCAAGGAACGGAGTTTTTGATGTTGGGTAATTTATCGCCGCAAGTTCAGTCTACGGTTATCGCCCGATTAACCACTCGGCCTAAATTGGTGGCTATGGATACCATGAACTTTTGGATGGATATCGCTCTTGACGATTTGAAAAAAGCAATTTCAAAAGTGGACTTACTGATCATTAATGACGAAGAAGCTCGCCAGCTTTCTGGAGAATATAGTTTGTTGAAAGCAGCTAAAGTAATTCGCAAAATGGGTTGCAAATACTTGATCATCAAAAAAGGTGAACACGGAGCACTTTTGTTTCACGGAGATGAAGTTTTCTTCGCTCCAGCCCTCCCTTTGGAAGAAGTTTTTGATCCAACTGGCGCTGGCGATACATTTGCTGGTGGATTCATGGGGTATTTATCAAGCACTGGCGATATCAGTTTCGAGAGCATGAAACGAGCGATCATCGTTGGCTCGGCGTTGGCTTCTTTTTGTTGTGAAAAATTTGGTACAGAAAGATTGACTACAATTTCCAATGAAGATATCACCCGAAGAATACAAAAATTTGTTGCACTATCGAGTTTCACGATGAACGAAACTCTTGTCTAATTGCAGAATAATGGAAAAAGTAGAATTTTTAGAAAACTTAAAAACTTTGGTTGAAAATCCAGAAGTTTTGAAAGTAAGTCGTGAGGTAAATGAACTGAAATCGAAATTTGAAGATTTTTTGATTGAAGAAGAACGTTTGCGTCAAGTAGCTTTGTTGGAAGCTGGAGAACCAGTGGAAGAAAACAAAGAAATCGACCCAATCAAAGAGGAATTCTACGAAATTGCTCGTATCTTTCAAATGAAACGAAAAGATGTTGTGGACTTGAAAAAAGAAGTTCAAGAGAACAATTTAAAAACCAAAAAATCACTTATTTCACAACTTTCTAAAGTAATTCAGAACGAAGAAAATATCGGTAAAGCATACAACGCGCACAAAGAAATTCACGAAAAGTGGAAAGAAACAGGCGATATTCCACGTGAAAAAAGGGATGATGTTCAAGCCGAATACTCTAAACTATTGGAAAGTTTCTTCTACAACATGAAGATTTACAAAGAGTTGAAGGAGCACGACTACCACAGAAATGAACAGTTGAAACTGGAGGTAATTCAAAAAATTCAAGCCCTCATTCCTTTAGATTCGATGAAGGAAACCGAAACGCAATTGAAATCATTGCAAAATGAGTGGGAAGAGATTGGACCGGTAACCGAAGGTGAATGGGAAAAAATAAAGGAAGCATATTGGAATAATGTGAAAGCTGTTTATGCTAAAATCAATACTTTTTATGATGCTCGTCGTGAGAAATTATCGGCCAACATCGACAAGAAAAAGGAGCTGATTGAAAAAGTAAAAACGACTATTCAAGGTACGGAAGAATACACCAATTCGAAAGAATGGGAAGCCAAAACGAAGGAGGTTCTTGCTATACAAGAGGAATGGAAACAAATTGGTTTCGGACCTAAAAAAGAAAACGAAGCAGTTTGGAAAGATTTTAGAACAGAGTGTGATGTTTTCTTTAATGCCAAAAAAGCATTCTTTGACGTTATCAGAGAAGAGAGCAAGCATTTGGTAACAGCCAAACAAAATTTGATCGATCAGGCGAAAGAAATCAATTCGTCGACAGATTGGAAAGAAGCTTCAAATAAATTGATTCAGCTTCAAAAAAAATGGAAAACCATCGGTCATACCGGACACCGAACGGAACAAAAATTATGGAAGGAATTCCGTGCTGCGTGTGATGTTTTCTTCAGTGCTCGTCAAGCTCAATTTGATGAGAAAGACAAGGAAAACGAAACGAATCTTCATGAAAAACAAGCCCTGATTGACCAAATCATTGCTTACAAAATTAGTGACGATAAAAAAGAAGGAATTCAAGACTTGAAAGAATTTGCGACAAAGTTTAACGCAATTGGACACGTTCCAATCAAGCAGAAAGACAATGTGTACGCTGATTTCAAAAAAGCCTTGGATACACATTACGATGAATTGAAATTGGAAGGTGCGGAGAAAGAAAAAGTGATGTTCCAAGCAAAAATGGACACTTTCAAAGCTTCACCAAACGCTGGACGACTTTTAGACAAAGAAAAATCTGATATCCGCAGACAAATCGATGCCATCAAGCAAGAAAATATTCAATTCGAAAACAACCTCGGATTCTTCGGTCGTTCAAAAGGGGCTGACGCGATGAAAAAAGAATTCGAAGTGAAAATTGAAAAGAACGTTATGCGTATTGAAGACCTAAAACGCAAATTGAAGCTGATTCCGAATGAATAAAATCACCAACATCTTCCTATTACTGGTTACATTACCTATAATGTTGATATGCATTTTCATAGGTGGAGATTTACCCATCGATATGCTGAAAACAACCGGTGGACAAATCCCTTACCAACAAGCTATTTTTTGGGTTGCAGCAGCATTATTGTTTGTCATACTCATCCGAAGAAGCCTAAAACGCTGGACTGGAATGCAAATTCTCAATCAAAAACAAAAATTTTTTTGGAACCAAGAGGTGAGTAAGGAACGAAAAGTTCGAATTCTTCTATATAACTTTTTAGAAGCCCTGACTTTGTTTTCTTTGGCCTATGGATTGTATCGAATTTGTCCACAGGGATGGCCGATCCCATTGGCATATGGTATTGGTGGACTCGAAATTCTCTTCACTTCTTTTTTTTCATGGTTCAGTAAAACTTGGAGAATTGGAATTACAAAAAAAGCCGTTGTCTTAGCCGACAGAGAAGTTAAAGCACTTTATTTTCTTGGGCTACGTAAAATATTCGTTCATCAAGAAACACTACATTTTAATTACAAGGATGATCTTCAATTAAACATGCCTTTCGGTGCAGTTGAAAATAAGAAGGAATTTATGCAAACCATTTGGGCGAATGTGAATCAGGATAAGGTATACGCAGAGGAAAGTTTTAAAGATTACTTAAAAGTGTAAAAGCATTTGAAGTCTCCCCTTTTCTATCGACTTTTGGGCATTCGACGAACTACCGATAAACCTATGCCTTAAGACTAAACACCCAAGAACCTCTTAAAAGAAAAAAAAGTCGATATACTATTTGCACTCTCAAAACAATTCTCTATCTTTGCCGTCCGATTTAGGATTTTAAACAAACAAATAACAAGCTATATGTACGCAATCGTAGAGATAGCAGGGCAGCAATTTAAAGTGCAAAAAGACCAAAAGTTGTATGTTCATCGTTTAAAAGCAGAAGTAGGAGCGAAACTTGATTTCGACAAAGTGCTTTTAGCTGACAATGATGGAAAAATTACACTTGGCGCCCCGGCTATAGAAGGAGCAAAAGTTACCGTAGAGGTTCTTGCTCATGTAAAAGGAGATAAAGTAATCGTCTTTCGCAAGAAAAGAAGAAAAGGTTACAGAAAGAAAAACGGACACCGTCAAGCTTTCACTTCAATTGCAATTAAAAGCATCAAAGCTTAATAAAACGAATTGAAAACATTTTCAGCCTAGCTGAAAGAAAAAATTAGAAACAATGGCACATAAAAAAGGAGTCGGTAGTTCGAAAAATGGTCGTGAATCTCAGAGCAAGCGCTTAGGTGTGAAAATCTTTGGGGGTCAAGCAGCAATCGCTGGAAACATCATTATTCGTCAAAGAGGAACGCAACACCACCCAGGTACAAACGTAGGAATTGGCAAAGACCATACGCTTTACGCGTTGAAGGATGGTTTAGTAGAATTCCGTAAGAAAAAAGATAATCGTTCATTTGTATCGGTTGTTCCATTTGAAACAGCTGAGGCATAAGAATCGTCTTATATTATTATAAAGCGCCTTGGTTTGACTGAGGCGCTTTTTTTATGTGCTGAGCGGAGTCGAAGGCAAGCTTATCAAATATTAAAACCAATTCACTAAATTCGCAGTTCTAAAAATTAAACAAAAAATGCTCGAAATCACCCGTATCCGAACCGAAAAAGAGGCCATCATCGAAGGAATGAAAAAACGCAACTTGGATGTTACTTCTGTAGTGGATTCCATCTTGGACAAAGATGAGCAATGGCGTTCTAAAAAAACGGAAATGGAAACGGTTTCCGCTGATTTGAATGGGTTAGCGAAGGAAATCGGTATGCTATTTAAGAGTGGAAAAGTCGAGGAGGCAAATCAAGCCAAAGCGAAAACAATTGATCTTAAAGAAAGTGAAGCGGGCTTAAAAACGGAAGTTGAAGCATTTGAAAACGAAATTCAAGAATTGTTGTACCAAATCCCTAATCTTCCGAATGAATTGGTGAAAGCCGGGAAGAGTGAATTGGACAATGAAACCGTTTTTGAAGCAGGAAAAGAACCTACATTTAACTTTGAACCTCTTCCCCATTGGGAATTGACCAACAAATTCAACCTCATCGATTTTGAATTGGGAGTTAAAATTTCTGGCGCTGGATTTCCTGTTTACAGAGGAAAAGGAGCGAAATTACAACGGGCTTTGATCAACTTCTTCCTTTCCGAAGCCGAAAATGCAGGTTATGAAGAAATGCAAGTCCCTCTTGTTGTAAACGAAGCTTCTGGAATCGGAACGGGACAATTACCCGATAAAGAAGGTCAAATGTACCATTGTCAAATCGACGATTTATACTTGATACCAACTGCCGAAGTTCCATTGACCAACATTTATAGAGACGTCATTCTTCCAGATGAAAATTATTCTATAAAACTGACCGGATACACACCGTGTTTTAGACGGGAAGCAGGATCTTATGGAAAAGATGTTCGCGGATTGAATCGTTTGCATCAGTTCGACAAAGTAGAAATCGTACGTATTGAACACCCAGATAATTCTGCTAAAGCGCTAGACGAAATGGTGGATCACGTAAAAGGAATACTTGAAAAGCTAGGTTTACAATACCGTGTATTACGTTTATGTGGTGGAGATACTGGTTTTGCTTCAGCCATGACGTATGATTTCGAGGTATATTCAGCCGCTCAGAAGAAATGGTTGGAAGTTAGTTCTGTCTCTCGTTTCGATACGTTCCAATCCAATCGTTTGAAATTGCGTTTTAAGAATGAAGATAAGAAAACGCAATTGTGCCATACATTAAACGGTTCTGCACTAGCCTTGCCTAGAATTGTTGCAGCGTTGATGGAGAACTTTCAGACTGAAAACGGTATCGAAATACCAGAGGTTCTAAGAGGATTCACAGGTTTCGATCGCATTGATTAAGTCTTCTTAATTATTGCTAAAAGGCTAGATTTCGCTTCATTTTCTCTTACATTTACAATAAAAAAAGTGAAAACAATCTTTTTCTTCCTTTTCGGCTTGCTTATTTTTGGCGCATGTACCAATGTGAATAGAGCTGAGCGCATTCAAAAATTAGATCAAATAACAACTTCTGTGGATAGTCTTGAAAAAGTTATATCTTCTAATCCTTCAGATTCTAGTTTCGAAATGTCTGAACGCGCACGTGACATTGAATTGCGCTTCAAACAGTTTTATTTTGCCGATTCTGTGGACCGAGTCCTGGCCAATAAAATTAACGACATGAAACAAGCTAGAAAAACGCTTGGTCATTTACACAACGATTGCTTGAATCTGTTAAAAGGATGCACTGAAATGAAAGAAAGTGTACGTTTGTTGCGTTATGATATAGAGAACGCTGATGGCGACCGTAAAAAATACGACGAATATATAATCCACGAGCAGTCAAAAATGAATATGTTGACGCGCATGGGAAGTAATTATATTACGGAAAGAGAGAAGGCGTATACAACGTACGATCTATTGTTTGACGAACTAAATACATTTTCCATGGATCTGCTTGAGACCTACGAGAAAAAGAAAAAACGGGCAAATAAATTGATACCTAACACGAAGTGAAATACTGCATACTTTTCTTATTGATTTTACTTTCCGCACCATCGTTCGGGCAGGGAAATGATGAGCAATTGGCTCAGGCATATTACAGCCGCCAGGAATATGAGAAGGCAGTAGTATACAGTGAAAAAGTGTACGACAGGGACCCTTCGAAAGCTAATTTTCTTCGTTTGTACGATTGCTACATCCAAACAAAAGAAGCAAGTGACGCCGAAAAACTACTAAAAAAGCAAATAAAAAATTATAAGCACGATTTCGAATACCCCGTTTTATTGGGTCAGTTTTATGAGGATAACAATGACCCAAGCAAAGCACAGAAAGTGTACGAAGATTTAGTAAATGATTTGCCCAAAAATGCCAGCGTAATAGTTAATATCTATAATGCCTTCCGAACAAAAGGGAAAAATGATTTTGCATTACAAACCTTACAAAACGGAAAAAAAATATTGAAAAACACCTATCCTCTTCAGCTTCAATTTGCTGATTTGTATGGTGCTATGGGTGAAACACAAAAGATGATGGAATCCTATATGGATCTTCTTGACAATTATCCATCATATGCAAAATACGTACAAAACATATTGGCCCGACAAATCGATTTCACGGCCGAAGAAGACAAGGAATACGATTATCTGAAAACGGTTTTATTGGATAAGGTGCAGCGTCAACCCGAAAAGGGAACCTACAGTGATATGTTGGTTTGGTTGTTTATTCAGAAGAAAAACTTCAATGCCGCCTTAATTCAAGTTCAAGCATTAGATCGTAGAGAAAATGGTGACGGCGCACGAGTGTTTGAATTAGGTGACATTTGTAAGGAGAATAAAGATTACAAAGTTGCTCGAAATGCCTATAAGTATGTTCGTGATTTAGGCGAAACGAACCGCTTGTTTTATAGAGCAGAACTTGCATTGCTAAATACGCGATACCTAGAGGTCAGGACCAATAGAAATTATGGTCAAACCGAAATACAAGCGGCAATTGTCGAGTATGAAAGTGCACTAGCCCGGCTAGGAAACAATGCATCCGTCATTCCTTTAGTCTTGGAGTTGGGGCAGATTGAAGCATTTTATGGAAATGCTCCGCTTTCTGCTTTGAATCGATTGGAAAAAGCACTTGAAATTCCGCGGATTTCGGACATACAGCGTGCCGAAATCCGAATGGAACTGGCCGACATCAATGTCCTCAACGCTGATGTGTGGCAAGCGTCCATCTATTACATGCAAATTGAAAAAGATTTCAAATTTGAACCAATTGGACAAGAGGCAAAATTCAAGAATGCACGGATATTTTATTTTGATGGCGAATTTAATTTTGCCCAATCACAGTTGGATATTTTGAAACAATCAACAACCAAACTAATTGCAAACGACGCCATGCAGTTGTCTTTGCTAATTACCGAAAATTTTGGGTTGGATAGCAATTACGAAGCCATGTATTGGTTTGCCCAAGGTGATTTGATGATAGCGCAGCACAAATATGATTCGGCATTTATCTTTTTTGATAGTATCCAGGATAAGTACAATTACCATTCCTTGGGAGATGATATCCTGATTAAAAAATCGGAGGCCATGCAATTACAAGGAAAATGGAATGAAGCCGTCCAATATTTGGATGAGTTGTTGAAGTTTTACGCATACGACATACTAGCTGACGACGCTGTTTTCCAGCTGGGCGACATTTATGAAAATCATTTATTCGACAGTGAAAAAGCAGCTGGGTTTTACAAAACAATCCTTTTTGATTACAAAGGGAGCATGCACACCATTGAAGCTCGAAAACGTTTCCGAAGATTACGCGGCGATGTTACAACTGAGGACGAATTATAAATAATAAGCGCTCAACATTCTTGCCACTAATACACGAATGAACACCAATGTATTCGTGAAAATTTGTGCCCTGTATCGGCAGATTCGATTTAAAAATTATTTGGAATCAAAACCAAACAGGAGTTACAAACGTTTATATATTACCGATCATCGTTTTAAATGTCGCATTAATGCTCCTTTAAACCTATATCGGCATAATACAAGGTCATATAAAGTTGGTTTTTACAATGAAGTATCACATGAAAAATTTATTGATTGTTTTAATGGCAAGTTTTCAAGTGGCTTGTCAAAATAGTTCGGCAAAGACCGTTGAAAATTTAGCGTCGGCTGCCGATTCTAAAGAAATTTCAGATCCGATTGTCCCTAATTCAGTAGCGTATTTTGCCAGCGGATGTTTTTGGTGTGTGGAAGCTGTTTTTGAATCCGTTAAAGGTGTGGCAGAAGCAGAATCCGGTTATTCTGGTGGAAAAATAGTTAATCCATCGTATGAATTGATTTGTACAGGAAAAACACGCCATGCCGAAGCTGTGAAAGTGTATTACGATAGCAATTTAGTTTCTTATTCTACCCTTTTGACTGTGTTTTTCGATTCGCATGATCCAAGTACCTTGAACCAACAAGGGCCGGATCGTGGACCGCAATATCGCTCAATGATTTTCTATCAGAACGACAAAGAAAAAGGATTGGCTGAAAATTACACTACTAATGCACTTCTTAAAAAGGAATTCTCAAAAATCACGACAGAAGTTGTTCCTTACGACATATTCTACATTGCCGAGGAGTACCATCAAGATTACGAACGTTTGAATCCCAATCAAGGTTATGTGCAATCGGTGAGTGTTCCCCGTTTAAATCGTTTTAAGGCGAAACATCCAGAGTTGTTGAAGTGATTTTTAATTCGAAGCCGTTAGGGCATTTGAATTTAACATGTTAAACATAAAAAATCAATACCTTTGCAAAAAATTAAAGCATGACACCAAGAGCAAGAACCGCAAAAGAAACATTGGCAATAACAACGAAAATCGTTTTGCCAAATGATACCAATACCCACAACAACTTATTTGGAGGTCAACTTTTAGCGTGGATGGATGTTGGTGCGAGCATTGCAGCGCATCGTCACTGTAAACGGGTAGTGGTAACTGCCTCTGTGAATAACGTGTCCTTTAATCATCCCATTCCGCATTCCGCTATTGTAACTTTAGAAGCAAAAGTTTCGCGTTCTTTTAATACTTCGATGGAAGTATTTATCGATGTTTTTATGGAAGATTTTGTGACGGGAAAGAGAACAAAATGCAACGAAGCGATTTATACGTTTGTAGCTGTTGATCAAAACGGTGGTCCGATTGATGTTCCGGAATTAATCCCTGAAACGGAAGAGGAAAAAATGCGCTACGAAGGAGCTTTGAGAAGGAAACAATTGAGTCTTATTTTAGCTGGAAAAATGAGGCCGAGTGAGGCAACGGAATTGAAGAAGTTGTTTCTGGAGGAATAGAATTATACCAACAAAAAAATCCCGTTTCGATAAACCGAAACGGGATTTTTAATTTTAAAATATTCAACTTATTCTGCTGATGTTTCTTCTGCTGGAGTTGTTGCTCCTTCACCTGCTTCCTCAGCTGCTTCCGCTTCTGCTTCTTCCTCTTCTTCAATAGATACACGAGATCGTGCTACTGAACAGATTACAGAATTCATTGCGTGTAGATAATTGATTTTTCCTTTTGAGATATCCGAAATCCGAATTGATTTTCCAATACGTAGATCAGTAATATCAACAACGATTTCCTCTGGTAAATCTTGAGGTAAACCTTGAACGTTCAAACGACGGAAGATTTGTAACAAACGACCTCCGTTCATAACTCCTTTTGAATTTCCTTCTAAACGAACTGGAAGACCAACTTTCACTTCTTTCTTGTCATTTAATTCTAAGAAATCAACGTGTTGAATTATGTCTTTAACTGGATGTTGTTGCAATTCTTGGATGATTCCAACTGCTTTTTTTCCGTCAATATCTAATTCTACTTGGTAAACATTCGGTGAGAAAACGATTTTTTCGATATCGTTTACCTTTACAGCAAAGTGAGTTTGCTCACCTAAGCCATAAAGCACACAAGGGACCAACCCAGCATCTCTAGTTGCCTTTGCACCCTTTTTCCCTACGCTCGCTCTAAGCGAACCGCTCAATTGTACTTTTTTCATTATAT
>DDBE01000208.1:0-768 GCA_002332715.1 Flavobacteriales bacterium UBA2040 | reverse complement strand
AATAACATCCGCAAATAAATCTGCACATGTTAAAACACGAATTTTGTCACTTTTCCCTTTGAGAGGAATAGTATCGGTAACAATAAGTTCCGTCAGTTTTGAATTATTAATTCGATTGTAAGCCGGACCGGATAAAACGGCGTGTGTACAAAACGCTCTAACACTCAACGCTCCGTGCGACATAAATAAGTCAGCAGCAGCCGTCAATGTTCCAGCGGTATCACACATATCATCAATAAGAATAACGTCTTTACCAGAAACATCTCCGATAACTGTCATCTCAGCAATTTCATTTGGTTTTCTTCTTTGTTTATGACAAAGCGCTAATCCTAAATCTAATCTCTTAGCATATGAATTCGCTCTTTTCGCTCCTCCAGCATCAGGTGCCGCCACTATCAAGTTCGCAGAATTCATGTCCTGAATTTCTTTCAAAAAGATAGTAGACCCAAATAAGTGATCTACAGGTACTTCAAAAAATCCTTGAATCTGATCGGCATGTAAATCCATCGTCATAACACGATCAACTCCAGCTGTCATCAACATATTGGCCACCAATTTTGCGCCTATGGCTACACGTGGTTTGTCTTTTCTATCTTGACGAGCAAATCCAAAGTAAGGAATCACAGCAATAATTTTACGGGCAGAAGCTCTACGCGCTGCATCGACCATCAAAAGTAATTCAAAAAGATTCTCTGTTGGAGGCATCGTACTTTGAACGATAAATACATCTTGGCCACGAACAGAGAATCTTTTTGAATTACTTTTGAT
>DDBE01000233.1 GCA_002332715.1 Flavobacteriales bacterium UBA2040 | reverse complement strand
CCAAACAATTCGGCAAATCAAAAATTGCAACACTTAAAGTAGCATAAACATTTGTAGTTTCTGACTTATTTGTAATTTTGCTAATTGTAAAAATGACACTATGAAAACCCTACAGTTCAGAGAAGCCTTAAGAGAAGCCATGTCCGAAGAAATGCGCAGAGATGAAAACGTATTTTTGCTCGGAGAAGAAGTTGCCGAATATAATGGCGCTTACAAAGTATCTCAAGGGATGCTCGACGAATTCGGTCCAAAACGCGTAATTGACACGCCAATTGCAGAACTTGGTTTTTCAGGTATTGCAGTCGGAGCGGCCATGAATGGACTGCGCCCAATTGTAGAATTCATGACTTGGAACTTTGCTATTCTTGCAGCAGACCAAATCATCAATTCGGCAGCTAAAATGCTCCAAATGTCAGGTGGTCAGTACGGGTGTCCTATAGTTTTTCGAGGTGGAAATGGAACCGCTGGTCAATTAGCCGCCACTCACTCCCAAAGTTTTGAAGCATTTTATGCACACGTTCCAGGATTAAAAGTCATTACTCCTTCCAACCCAGCCGATGCAAAAGGCTTATTGAAAGCTGCAATTCGTGACAACGACCCCGTTGTTTTCTTAGAATCAGAAAAAATGTACGGAGATAAAGGTGAAGTTCCTGAGGGAGAGTATATCATTCCTATCGGTGTTGCAGACGTTAAACGGAAAGGTACTGACATCACGCTTGTAACCTTTGGCAAAATAATCAAAGTAGCTCAGGAAGCTGCAGAAGTATTAGCCAAAGAAAACATCAGTGTTGAAGTCATCGATTTGCGAACCATTCGCCCACTTGATTATGGGACAATTGTTGAATCCATCAAAAAAACCAACCGTTGTGTGGTGTTAGAAGAATCTTGGCCTTTGGCGAGCATCTCTTCAGAAATCGCCTATCACTTGCAGCGCTATGCTTTTGACTACTTAGATGCGCCTGTACAACGCGTCACACAAACAGATACTCCGTTTGCTTTCTCACCAACGCTCATCGACGAAGCGTTGCCAAACGTAGAGCGCATCGTCAAGGCCGTGAAAGCCACGTTATACAGATAACCTATTCTAGGTACTTACGAATGAAATAATTAAAAAGGAATCCTAAATGGGTTCCTTTTTTTATTGAAGCAAATACCTTTACTTTGAATACAAATCATTTTTATCATAGGCAATATCCTCTCAAAAATCACAAATGAAACCAATCTTTTCTCTCCTCATTATTCTTGCCACAACTTATAGCTTTTCGCAAGAAGCCATGCATTTCCTGTTTACCACAGAAGGGAACTATCAAATTACCGATCCGCTTTGCGATGACATGATCAAGGAAGCCGAGGAAATGATGAATGAACAAATGAAAAAAATCAAGGAAGCCAAAAAAAGTGGCTTTTTGGATCTTAAAAATGCCCAGCTACAAGATCAGGTCAATTTCATGCTCCTCGAAAGAATTGCGGAGAATCCAAAGGATTATTTTGTGCCCTACTATCCTATTATTTTCTTGTTAGATGCATACAGCGATGCTTATGGAAAAAATCTCTTTGCAAGTTTACAGGAAGTAGGTGTAAAAGAACTAGTTCCACCAAGTATTCAGATAAATTTTCGCAACGTAGTAGTAAGTCCATCTCAAACCTCATTAGACATAGATCTCATCGATCTAGGGCAACCCAATAATCCTATTCGATCGAATCACTTCTTTTGCCCTACAGGACGTCTCCTTCAAGAGGTAAAACGAGGACAATGGTTCTATTTTTGGAAAACATTTTTTGATCAGACTAAGATGCCAGAATGGCTCGTAGATCAACTCTACATGATGAACAGCAAATTGATTTCAAAAAATCAATTCAATGCCCTTATTACTACCAAATTAGAGGAACTAGGCATGAATTCGAGCAATTATATACAAGAACGGGTTGACCTATTAAAACAAAAGCTTAGTGGATTCCCAACAGACATTTTCAAATTTGAAGAAACGCAAGGAATTTTAATGAGTTCCGACCAACGTAAATTTGCCCTTTACACACTGACTAAAGATCCAGAATTGATTTATGAGGTACTGCGAACAGACACCTCAGAATATTATGAATCGGCTGCTTGGCTTTTTCAAATAATGGAAAATGGAGAAATCCAATATGGTCGTAACGATGGCAACTACTTAACAGAGGATATCATTCAATCGTCATTAAATAAATTCTATAGTTATGCTTTCTCACCTGCACCAGAAGTTGCATACAATGAAGCCCGTTGGTTGGCTGAACTTTTCGACGATAAAGGGGTATTCAACACACTAGAGATCCTTGTTTTAAAACATGAAAGCCAATCAGAAGAAAGTAGCGAGCTGATACGATCATATATATCTCCACAACTGACTAAAATTACTTTGGAAGAGGCTGGCCAATTTTCAGGTTTCTATCAGCGGATGACTCCCTTTGATGTATATGGTTACTATTATGAAGCCTCTATGGAAGAACAAGTTTATAAGGATTATCTCCTTTCCAACGTAGAAAAAACAGCTTTCATTTACCCTGTTTTATTACAAAACCGCTTAGAACAAGATCGGGAATACTATTACACACAAGAAGACTTCAAATTTTATGTGCTGCTTAAAAATGAGCAAGGCACTTTTGACCTTTACGATTGGCATTATTTCAGTGCTTTGCCCTACAAAAATTACTATTCCTTACTGACCTGCGCGGATACACATTTGAGTAAGATCAGCAATTGGGACAGTGAGTCTAATGTAATCAATGATCCTGCTTTCTGGAATGAATTCATTGTGAAGAAAAGTGAACGCGGTTATGACTACATTACAAGAGTAACTTATAAAGAGCAGTCACCCACTTTGTCAGCGCTTGAATTTGAGGCACAAATAAAGGACTGTATAAAGCTCCTCAGTGAGCAAGACGTTGTAGATTTCTATCCAAATCAACTCAAACAAGTGATATTGTGCCTTAACACAATCCATCTCTTCAATCTAAATGGTAAAGATGAGGTTCAATTAAAGAACCTGGCCACTCAACTACATTTTGACAAAAGACTCGACAAAATTCAAAAAAAGATTGGCAATTACTATCCAAGTTTATTTCTAGAATTTGGTGGCCATCTACTACCTCATTCATATTATGAATTGAAATAGCCATTTCCGAGTGAGATAAGGGAATCTACACATGATTCCCTTTATTTTTGAAAATCAGGCAATAAAATCCCTAATATTTTTCAAACGGTATTGGTTTATAAAAATATATACTTATCTTTGCACCCCTCAAAGTGCGTTTGGGGGTTATTATTTATTATTAAAAACAAGAGTATTTTATGCCA
>DDBE01000060.1 GCA_002332715.1 Flavobacteriales bacterium UBA2040 | reverse complement strand
GTAGTTAAATAAAGAAGTGGGGTATAAAGTTACAGTTGGTGTTTAAATTCGTTGAAAATTGCTAGCTGTTGGCTGTTGGCAACATATTAAAAATTAACTAACACTGAATTTTTTATCAATTAGATTCTATTGAAGGAAGAATAGCTGTCTTCGACAGACTCAGACTGTTTTACTAGTATTCAGAATAGACTTCCCGAAAATAAATTCAAAGATGCAGTAATAAACGCAGAGGTGAGCCTGTCGAAGACCGCCCAAAATCACCTCAAACACTTAAAATAATCAAAAGGTTCTTTGCAACTTAAGCAATTGTAGTGCGCTTTGCAAGCTGTTGATCCAAACTCTGAAATCATTTTGGATTCTTTGGAATTGCAGTTGGGACATGGAACAACCAAAGGAGCAGAAAATAATAGGCTTTTATCTACTTCATCTTCAGGCGGGGCGATACCGTATTCCTTTAACTTTTGTCGACCATTTTTCGATAACCAATCTGTCGTCCAAGCTGGACTCAGTTTTGTTTCAATCTTTAAATTGGAGAGACCTTCACCCAAAAGCTTTCGTCGAATATCTTCTTCAATAACACCCATGGCAGGACATCCGCTATACGTTGGTGTGATGATTATTTTAATTTCATTTTCCGTAACGTTCACATCCCGAACCACCCCTAAATCAATTACAGAAAGAACAGGAACTTCAGGGTCAAAAACATCCTCTAGCCAATCCCAAATTTGTTGTTCGTTTACCATTCCATATTTGGATAAGTGCGCTGCATGTATTGCATTTCTGCCAGCAAGAATCCTAAATGCTCCGAGTGATTGCCCAGTCTTCCGCCAAGTTGTTCCCAATCATTGTCTGGGAATTTAATGGTAGCTTCTGCTATAACTGATTTGACATTTTTCAACCATGCTTCTTTAACTTCAGCCATGTTTGGAAGTATTCCAGCCACTTCTAAAGCTTTTTCCACCTCATCCGCCATGAAAATATCAGCTGCGTACCGATAAATGGTATTCATAGCGGTTTGCACTCGTTGGTGCGATTCCTCGGTTCCATCGCCCAAACGGATAATCCATTCAGCTGAATGACGATAATGATATTTCGTTTCTTTTAAAGACTTTTCCGCAATTCCAGAAAGCTGCTCATCCTTCGAATGTTGCAAAGCTTCAAAAAGTGGAAGTCGATAAGCATCAAATAAAAACTGTCGCATCATAGTCACTCCAAAATCTCCGTTCGGTTGTTCAACCAAAAGGCAATTTTTATATTCTTTTTCTATTCTAAGAAAAGCCAATTTATCTTCGTCGCGTCCTTTTCCTTCTAATTCTCCAGCATATTTCAACAAAGAAGTTGCTTGTCCAATTAAATCCAAAGAAATGTTCGTCATAGCGATATCCTCTTCCAAGATGGGTCCATGACCGCACCATTCAGACAAACGATGTCCAAGAATCAAACTATCATCTCCAAGGCGAAGTAAATATTCAAATAAATGTTCTTTCATTTTCTCTGATTACATATGCGTGATTCCGTCTGGCACTTCATAAAAGGTAGGATGACGATAAACTTTTGTGTTTGAAGGTTCGAACAAAGAGTCCATATCCGAAGGATCAGAAGCATGCACTTGATTGGATTCCACCACCCAAATACTTATACCTTCTGAACGACGCGTGTATACATCACGAGCATTTTCAATTGCCATCTCGGCATCTGCGGCGCGCAAACTACCTGCGTGTTTGTGATTTAATCCTTGTTTGCTTCGAATGAAAACCTCCCAAAGAGGCCAATCTGAATTTTTCATTGTCTATTTGTTATGCACAATTAACCTGCTACTTTCAATCTCCTTTTTTCGGCGTAAGCGGTCGCTGCCTCTCTCACCCATTCGCCATTTTCTTTGGCTGCACGTCTCGTATTCACGCGATCTTCATTGCAGGGTCCGTTTCCCTTTACGACATCCCAAAACTCATCCCAATTGATTTCACCGAAATCGTAATGGCCTGTTTCTTTGTTGAATTTTATGTCTTTATCCGGAACGGTCAAACCAATTAATTCGGCTTGAGGTACGGTTGCATCCACAAACATTTGACGTAATTCATCATTGGAAAAACGTTTGACTTTCCATTTCATAGATTGCGCAGAATTTGGTGATTCATCGTCATTTGGTCCAAACATCATAAGGGATGGCCACCAAAAACGATTCAAGGCATCTTGCGCCATTTCTTTTTGTTCGGGTGTGCCATTGGCTAGAGTCGTCATAATTTCAAAACCTTGACGTTGATGAAAAGATTCTTCTTTACAAACCCGTACCATTGCTCTTGCGTATGGTCCGTAAGAACATCTGCACAAAGGCACTTGATTCATGATTGCTGCTCCATCGACCAGCCAACCAATTGCGCCCATATCGGCCCAAGAAACAGTTGGATAATTAAAAATGGAAGAATACTTTGCTTTGCCTGTATGTAAATCGTCAATCGTTTCTTCGCGATCAGCACCCAATGTTTCAACAGCTGAGTACAAATACAAACCATGACCGGCTTC
>DDBE01000010.1 GCA_002332715.1 Flavobacteriales bacterium UBA2040 | reverse complement strand
GCGGCAGTCTTGAAAACTGTTGAACCGAGAGGTTCCGGGGGTTCGAATCCCTCACTCTCCGCCAAAGAATTAAAAAGCTAGCCGAAAGGCTGGCTTTTTTGTTTTACAAGCGTCAAAAGCTTGCTTTTGTAAGCATTGTGAAGCAAAAAAGTCAAAGTTGCGCAGCAGCTTAGCTTTTTAATTCTTTGAAGCCTCCCCCAAATGGGTTCATGAGCGATAGCGAGTAATCCCTCACTCTCCGCTAGGACACAATTAGAATATGTTCTAAAAGTTGTATTTCATTTGCCTTGTACTACTATTTCTATGTATTTTCATCGTTAAGATATTTTATTGTGATTCAATTTGTTAATTATTATCGAAGCCATGAAAAACCTCCTTCTCCTCTTCTTGCTAATTTCAAGTGTACAAACAACACAAGCGCAATACAAACCCTTACCCATGCAAAATGTCGAGTGGTATCAAGATGGTGGTATTGCCTTATTGAGTTGCCCAACTTGTACTTTCGTTAACTATAAATATTATACGGATGGCGATACGCTGATCAATGCGCAAACGTATGTAAAAATTAAGAAGGTGGAAGTACCAAACATCAATGATGTGAGTCTTTTTCCAGCCTACACCGGAGCTATTCGACAAGATACACTCAATAAAAAAATCTATGTGGTTTTGACCGATAGCACAACTGAGCACATCCTCTACGACTTCTCGTTGCAAGTAGGCGATACAATCAGTTCAGTGCTCCACACGCTAACAGCTGGCTGCCTTGGATTCAATACAGAAACCATCTATCTGATTGACACCATTCAAGTCAATGGAAATGACCACCGCGTTTTTCATTACCAAGGAAGTTGTGTTGGAACCGATGGAAGTTATATTGAGGGCATCGGAAGTGAATTCGGTTTGCTCTTTCCAAATTTGAAGGATATCCAGGAATCGCATTTGAACTGTCTGAAAATAAATAATCAGTCGTATTATCCGTATGCAAATGTCACTTGTACTTTGCCAACCATTTCGGTCAACGACCTAGATCAGCTTCTAGACATCAGTATTTTCCCCAATCCAACCTCAGAAATACTCACCATTTCTTTGCCTGAAAATACCATCGAATCAGAAGCTATTCTATTTGATGCGGCAGGGAAAGAGTTAAAGCGTTTTATGGTGTCAGCAGGAGATAACCGATTGAATGTGGCTGCATTCAAAACAGGTACATACCTGATTCAGATGGGTAATGCGCACCTCACTTTTCAGAAGGAGTAGGATGCACACCAACACCACTTTCCTATTGAGCCTACTGCTCATTTTCGCTTTCAGCTGTAAGCAAAACAACGAGGTGCTGAAAGAAAAAGAATGGTTCGCGTTTATCGATTCTGTCTCCTGCATCCCAATTCCAAACAACCAACATGCAGACTCCGTTTCTTTATACTACATGAAGCCCAACACGCCCGAAGTGCTGGCCACTCCAAAATTCATTATTTGGAAAGATGCCCAAGCCCTGAAGTTTGGCGAATTCAACCTCTTTATTCCTCAGTCTGCAGCAAACTTTTTAGTAATCTCTTATCGCAAAAGGTCGCTTTCTTTGTGCGACATCCAAATTGGTGCTCAGGGGCTAAAAGTCTCTAATGCCGGCTTATTGAATTTAAATGCTGTCCATACCGATAAAAAACTTTCCGATCCTTGTAATGAAATCAGTAGTGTAGAACGCAAAAAATCCAAGAATGGCAATGTCTTGAAAGTTGAAATTCACCAATCGTGTTTGGGTACGTACATGTACAAAGAGTTGGTGGTGGGGGAGAAAGCCAAAGAAAATTGAAATCATCGACTTCTCAGACTTGCGCCGCAAAGTCGGTATCCATGCGCTGCTGGGCTATTATGGCTACTATAACCTCGCAGGCTTCGGGCAGGTGAGGGTCATGGCGAAAGCAAAACATGAATTGCTCCTGATTCAATCTACTCAATTCGAGCCAGTGGTTGTTTCGGTAGATGATAGCCGGGACTTTCTAAATTCTTTAAAAGAATAACTTCTTTATTCAAGACCGGTATGTTATTCTGGATGATACTTTTAACTATGATCGGATATAGATTCGTATAAATACGGATATATTCGTATATATCATTTTCTTGAATCGCATATATTTTCGTATATTTGCGTATAAATACGGATATAAAATGAGCTTGAAAATACATACTTTGTTGCTTGATTTAGACATGAAACTCATGACTGAGCTAAGCAAAATAGATCGTTTTGATGCCTCATGGGCATCAATAGAGAGGCGAGAAGGAGCTTCGTTAAAGCAATTGAAAGCCATTGCAACGGTAAGAAGTGTTGGTGCTTCTACAAGAATAGAAGGTTCTAAAATGACAGATGATGAAGTGGCAGTGTTGATTGAAAAATTGTCCATTTCAAAATTAGAAGAAAGAGATCAGCAAGAAGTTATTGGGTACTTTGAGACAATGGAAACAATTGCCGGTCATTTTGATTCAATTGACATTTCTGAAAGTCAACTAAAGAACCTGCATAAAATACTTATGCAGTATGGTGAAAAAGATATTTGGCATCGAGGAAACTACAAGCAAGTAAGTAATGCAGTTGAGGCCAATTTGGCTGATGGAACCAAGCAAATTGTTTTTAGAACAGCTGAACCTGGATTAGAAACACAAGATGCCATGCTACAATTGTTCGAATGGTATGAATCCGATCAGGAAACGATTCCCTTGGTAAAGGCTGCTTTGTTTGTTTATGAATTCCTGAGTATTCATCCATTTCAGGATGGTAATGGTAGATTAAGTAGGTTGCTGGCAAGTTTGCTCCTATTAAAGAATGGATATTCCTGGATACAATATGTCAGTTTTGAGCATGAAATTGAAAGTAGAAAATCAGAGTACTACAAAGTTTTAATGCAAACACAACGCAATAGACCAGGAGAGAACGTGACTGAATGGCTCACATTTTTTATGAGTTGTTTGATCAACATTCAAGAGCAACTGATGGTAAAGTTAAATGAAAACAAAACAGAGCAACCAATTTCACAACGCGAAAAACGCATTTTGTTTTTCATTCAAAATCATGCCGGTTGCAGATCTGGTGAGATCTCTAAGAAATTAGACATCGCTTTACCAACTGTAAAAAAATCCCTGGCAGATTTACTTATCAAGGGGATGATTACAAAAGAAGGTATAGGAAAGGCTACAGTTTATTTTGTCGTTTAAATGATGATAGCCGGGAACTTCAAACCTTTCTTAATCCAAGCTGAAAAGCTCGTTCTTTTGGTATAGGCGTAATCTTGATGCCCTACCTCAATAACACCACACTCCCCACAACCTCAAACACTTTCTCAAAACCAGTTTCTACGAAATTGATTTTATAAGTATACATGCCATCTGACGACATGCTGG
>DDBE01000125.1 GCA_002332715.1 Flavobacteriales bacterium UBA2040 | reverse complement strand
CCCGCTAAATTTTTATCCAAACATTTCAATACGAATGCGTGCCAAACCTCCCCAGCTCCAGAACGAACAATGATTCCTTTTTTCCCATCCGAGGGCTTAGCGGAGTCGAAGTCCGAAACATCTCCAACAATTTCAAACCCCATAATCTTGTTCCGAAGAACCACTCCCTTAAAATCCTTGGTTAACAATAAATTACTTCCACCACCCAAAACAAGCAAAGGCAAATTCAATTTCTTCACTTCTGCCAATTGAGATTTCAGTTCATCGACGGACGAGAATCTCCCGAAATAATCGCATTTCACGCTGATGCCAAAAGTGTTGTACGGTTGTAAATCGAAATTGGTTTGTAACATGGGGTAAAGATAATTAGGATTTTATCTCCAAAATAGTTCTCAGGGAAAGGATATAAAAAATGGTTGGTTGATAAATTACGATTATAGTGAATTTATACAATTGAGCTCATAGCATCTCACCTTCCGTCCCACCTCAAGGCGGGAAACCAACTTGAACATCGATTTTGAATTTCAAACCCACAAATCCGAGGGCTGAGCCTGTCGAAGCCCGAAATTATTCCCTAAATTTGTCCCCATGAAATTACGCCAAGTTCCCCTCGAACAAATCGAAGCACTATTTAAAAACACCATGATGGAAACCCTAGGAATCCGCTGTGTGGAGCTAGGTGACGACTATGTGGTGGCCACAATGCCAGTCGATAAACGAACACATCAACCATTGGGATTGTTACATGGTGGAGCAAGCGCGGCGTTAATAGAAAGTATCGCCTCGATGGGTTCGACCTTATTGATTGATCTCGAAAAAGAAATGCCCGTTGGCTTGGAAATAAATGCAAATCACATTGGTGGAATGAAAAGTGGATTAGTGAAAGCAATTGGAAAATTGGTGCACGGCGGTAAAAGAACGCATGTGTGGCAAGTGGATCTGTTCGATAATGAAACCGAAAAACTAATTTGTACTGGACGTTTAACTGTAATGATCGTTCCGAGATAATAATGGCGGATATCCTCATATATCGAATACCAGAAAAAGAAGTTGTTGACCAAACGGGTGAATTTCGACGAACCAGCGTACCCGATTCAACGAGTAATTTCTGCATTGCCAACAGCAATAAGACTGCGCTTTATTATTTTCACGAAACAGGTGATGAAGCAAGTTATTTTTATTCGGATCGCGTTCCGTATAGCGCAAGCAAAAAGGAATATTTGATGGGCGGAGAATCTCTTATCAATAATTTCGATGTGCATGGCCTGCAAAAAGCCGTTTACGGACGAGTGAAAAGCGTTTCCTTCGATGAATCAAAATGCCGAGTAATGTTCGACGAATTGTGCGAACGATATCCAAAAACATTCGTTTACCTTGTTTCTAGCGAATTGTTCGGCACCTGGATAGGCGCTACTCCCGAAGTTTTATTGTCCATGCACGGACATCAAGGTTATACCATGTCTCTTGCCGGAACCAAGAAAGTACAAGCTGGCGAAGCATGGGATGACAAAGAATTGGAAGAACAATACATGGTGACGGAATTTATCCAAAACAGATTGTTGACCCAAGATTTACAAGAAATTGAAAAACACGGACCTTTTGATATAGATGCTGGACCCGTCAAACACTTACGCACCGATTTTTCATTTTACAGTCTAGATAAATCGGCGATAGATATAGCTTTAGAACTCCACCCTACTCCTGCAGTTGCTGGTGTTCCAACAAAAATAGCACAAGATTTAGTGGCGACCATTGAACCTTTTTACCGTGATTTATACACCGGTTTCATCGGCGCGACGGACGAGAAAAATAGTTATTTATATGTCAATTTACGTTGCTGTCAAATCCTGCCTGGAAAGGCGTATTTGTACGTTGGTGGTGGATATACATCTTCCTCTATTCCCGAGGACGAATGGGAAGAAACGGAAAACAAGACCCGCACTTTATTGGACATCTTAGAAAAAATTGATCCTCGATGAGTTATTTGACGAGCGCTAAAAAGAACGTTCATTTGTTCGTTGAATCATGTGTTGCCGCAGGCTTAAAACATGTGGTCATTTCTCCAGGATCGAGAAACGCACCTTTGACCATTTCATTTAACGAACATCCCGAAGTGAAAACGATTTTAGTGCATGACGAGCGTAGTGCTGGATTTTTCGCCATCGGAATGGCGCTCCAATTACAAGAACCTATTGCTGTTTTATGTACTTCCGGTTCAGCTGTCCTAAATTATTTTCCAGCGGTTGCTGAAGCGTATTACCAAAATATTCCTCTAATCGTCATCAGCGCCGATCGTCCGCAAGAATGGATCAATCATGGTGACGGGCAAACGATTATGCAAGACAATGTTTTCGGGTCCCATGTGCACAGTTTCATTCAACTGGAGGACAAATACGAGACTGAACATTACTATCAGTTTCTCTGCATGGAAACGCTCGATATTATCAATAAAGCAAAAGGTGAATGGTCGGGGCCAGTTCATATCAACTTTGCTTTGGAGGAGCCTTTATACAGCACAATCGAAGTGTCTGATTTTAATTCCGCTCAAGCTAAATGCCTCAGTTATGCTGACCAAACTAAATCCAATATAGAGAATTCAACTACTCTCGATTGGGCACTTTTTCAAAATCAATGGTCGGCGGCCAAAAAGAAGATTGTACTATGCGGTCAAATGCCTAAAAACAGAGCTTTATTAGACCAATTGAAAACCATGTCCGAAGATCCGACGGTGCTCATTATGGTGGAAAATACCTCTAATTTGTATGATTTAAAGTTTGTGCATTGCATAGACAGAACCATCGAACATTTGGACCGAAACAATTCTGATTTTATTCCTGAAATACTCATCACTTTGGGCGGAGCGATAGTCTCTAAAAAAATAAAGGACTTGTTCCGCGATTGGGAAATCAAAAATCATTGGCGAGTTGGCTATGCGTTTCCAGAAATGGACACTTTCCGTCACCTTTCAGAATCGGTGGAATGTGCGCCGAACAGCTTTATCAGAAAACTGAACGAAGCGCCCCGAAACAGAGTAGAATTATACGATTCCAAATGGAAAAGCATCGACTTTATTAACCAAGAAAAAACGACTAAATTTTGTAAAAGTACATCTTTCTCCGATTTAAAAGTCTTCTCTATTCTAAACGATTGCTTGCCCGAAATGAGTGTCGTTCACCTCGGAAATTCGAGCGTTGTGCGCTACGCACAATTGTTCGACCCCATAGCTTCGGTGACCTATCAATCGAATCGTGGAACAAGCGGCATCGATGGAAGTATGAGTACTGCAGCTGGCGCCGCTTTCGCAAACAAAGACTCATGGCACGTACACTTCACAGGCGATATCAGCTTTTTCTACGATAGCAATGCCCTCTGGAACAAATTCTTAACGCCTAATCTTCGTATTTTCTTAATTAACAACGAAGGCGGCGGGATTTTTAAAATTATTCCGGGTCCCAATTCTACCAAGCAATACAAAAAATACTTCGTAGCCGAACACCAGCATTCTGCCGAACACATTTGCAAAGCTTTTGAAATTGAGTATTTCTCCGCTAGAAACACAGAAGAACTCCATGGACACATGGAAGCATTCTATCAGTATGAAGGGGATGGCCGACCGAAATTGATTGAGATTTTTACCGACACAGATGTAAATCCTGAGGTATTGAAAAGTTATTTTGCAGCTTTAAAATGATGCAATGATATTGGAACGCGGATAGGTTTGAACCATTTAGAGAATTGTATGTGTATAAATTGTTTAGTATACTTTTAACCTGTGAGGGAATTAAAATGTAATTATGAATTTTTTCAGATAACCATTGTTCTCCAAACGGAAAATGGATTGGAAAAACATAAAATCGTTAAAAATTAAGTAAATCAAAAAATATGTCAGAAAACGGAAAAGTTGCCGGTAAAGCGCCCATTATACAAGATCTAGAAAAAGATAAAACCTATGCCTGGTGTACGTGTGGAATGTCTACCAATCAGCCTTGGTGCGACGGTTCTCACAAAGGATCAAGTTTCGCTCCGAGCGTGCTTAAACCTCAAGAAAACAGAAAAGCCGCCATGTGTGCATGCAAACAATCGAGAAATGCACCTTTTTGCGATGGATCGCACGAGACATTGTGATTAATCCAACTCCACAACAACCTCATTTTTTCTAAACAGAATATCAAAAGGTGGGTTGTATCCGAAATAACAGAAACGACCTGTATGTTTAATGCCCTTCGCGTCCAATGCGGCAGTTAACCTCTTCTTGTACCTTTCTATTTTTTCGTCACTCGCCCAGCCGCCAAAACGAAAAGCTGCCATTTTTTTCTCAGGCATTTCCTTGAACACAATCGAGTTTTGATTGGGCTTTGGTAACTTCTCCTTCTTGAGTTTTTTAGGTACCATAAACATCATTTCAGTCGAATCGTCAATGGACATTACCACAGGTGAAGTCATAGCTATTTTTTTATTTGTTTCGTTTCCACCAAAAATATAACCCGCCAATTGACGAAATCCGCTACTCGATGCCCTTTTGTAGTCTTTCATTGGTAATTTCACCGAGGTAAACAGGCTTGCCTCATAGGTTCGAATTTCAAAATTGTCATATTTTTCCATAACCTTATAGGGATAGCTTTCTATCGTGTTTCGACTGATGAGAATGTAAATTTCAAAAAGAATAAATATACCAATAAAAACCCCTAGAATAATCATAAATCTTTTCATATTAATTGAAACAAGAAATGACACAAAAATGTTTATTAATAAAAGACTGAAGCATTCACTCAATGCTTAATTTATGGGAAATAGGAAGTTTAAACAAAAGGTGAGAAAATAAATCGAACTGAGTCATTTGGGTTTCAATAATTTCATCAAGTCTTGTTTTAATTATTAACTTGCTATTAAAATTAGAAAAAACATATTATGAAAATTCTTTTATTAATTTCTATTTCCTTTTTCATTTCGTTCTGTGTTCACTCTCAAGCTGACACAATGCCAAAAGCAGACACCAATGTATACCGTATTATTAAGACGGATGGTGGTGAACTCTTTGGTAAGATCCTAAAGCAAGACGCGCGTGAGGTATTAATTATAACTAAGGATAACAGAGAAGTCTATATTCCACAGCATGTGATTAAGAAGATGGAAATTATCGACACTAAAGATTTTAACGCAAGTGGCACCTTCATTGGAGACGATAAATTTGCGACACGATACTTTTTAACTACCAATGGACTTCCTGTTGTTAAAGGAGAGCATTATGTGCAATGGAATCTTTTTGGGCCTGATTTTCAATTTGGCTTAGGTAACAATTTTGGGGTTGGCGTTATGACTTCGTGGATAGGAATACCTATAATCGGAACGATAAAAAAAAGTTGGCAACTGTCCGATAACGCTCATATAGCCCTTGGTGGATTATTGGGGACAGGAACCTGGATCATACCTGATTTTGGTGGTGCTCTGCCATTCGCAACACTTTCATTTGGGGATCGTCGTACAAACATTGCATTTTCTAGCGGATATGGTGCTATTTGGGCAGGAAATGGTGCTGAAGGCCGCTGGATTACGAGTGTTGCTGGAATGGTAAAACTTTCACCAAAAATCACTTTGGTGTTTGATTCTTTTATTTTGATGCCAACTGCGGATGATTTTGTTACAACTTCGTATAACCAGGAGGTGTATAATCCGACGACGATGATGTATGAATCCCAATTGGTTACCTACGAGGAAAATCGCAGTCGTCCTGGGTTTGGGTTATTGATTCCTGGACTCAGATGGCATCAAGCTGAAGGTCAAGCTTTTCAATTTGGTTTTACAGGAATTTTTTACGATAATGACATAGTACCAGTGCCAATTCCGATGGTTCAATGGTACCGATCTTTATAATTGTAAAGAATTGATCTCATTGGATAAAATAAATCTATTGTTAACCATTTCTTTTTTTAAAAGTCATTATGGTTAAAGGTACTTCATGCCTTCAGCCTGTATTTTAAAGGCTGAGTTCGATTCAAGGGTATCAGGTTTTTATAGATTATTCTTTCTTATGATTTCCCCTTCCAATTTTTGTGACATCCGCACAATTCTGCTGTTTATATTTCGTAGTTTTACAGCTCAAAATCAACTCAAAATAATATGCTCGATTTTGCCGTAATACTAACTGCCACAGGACTTTTCTACTTTGTAGTTTTGAGTCTTTTGGAAATCATTTTGGGTATAGACAACATCATCTTCATCTCTATCATCACGGAACCTTTAGAATCAACTGAGCGTCGCAAAGCGCGAAACATTGGTTTGTCATTGGCACTCATTATTCGCCTTATTTTGTTAACGGTCGTCGGTTGGATTATGGGATTAACCGAACCTTTCACCACCATTTTTGGCTGGGAAATGACAGGACAAAAGCTTGTTTTGCTCATTGGTGGACTTTTCCTCATTTACAAAAGCACGATGGAAATGCACGACAGCATGATCCACAAACACGCCGATCCGAATGCATCAAACAAGAAGAAAAGTTTAAAAGCGATTATCATTCAAATCTTGTTGGTCGACATCGTGTTTAGCTTCGATTCCATTATTACCGCAATTGGAATGACCAACGGCATGGCAAAAGAAACACATCACAACCCTATGATTATTATATATTTGGCCGTAATTGTTTCCATGTTCGTCATGATGATTTTTGCGAAACCAATTAGTGAATTTATTATCAATCGTCCAACGGTGAAAATGATCGCTTTAGCATTTTTGGTGACCATTGGAGTTGTTCTAGTTGCCGAAGCCTTCGATCAACATGTGCCAAAAGGATACATTTATTTCGCGATGATTTACTCTTTGACAGTTGAAATGATTAATCTTCGGATGAATAAAAATAAGGAAAAGAACATCGATTTCAATGAATAACGCCACTTTATTTTTTCCGTTTGAAGAAGAAGACGATTTATATGATTTGTACGAAGAGCGTTTATTCGAAGACAAGCAATTCTTTTTAAATCGAGCGATCCTTCCTTCCCTTTTTGAGAAACGGATGGAAAAAATGCTGAAACGCGAAGAAGCCTTTCGCACCTTGACAGACTCAGAGTTTCCAGATGTGAAATCATCAACCATCGATTTTCCTGCAAGCAATTCTCTTTTGGAAGCCTATTCTTATTTTGAAAGTGAAAAAGCCAAGTTGTTTCAAGCTATTTTTAGTGCGAAAAACAACCCGAAAGTCGTGCAGTTGATTCGCAACTTAATCGAATTATTCACCCAGTATTCGGCTTATTTAGAATTGGCTGATACCTTTGATATCAAAGATGTATTACTTTCTAAAGATCCGGAACCAGTAACATTTTCTATGGCTGTACATTCTTTTGAAAAAGCGGGTGGACAAACCATCGAAGATTTACAACAATTAACATTCGATGGAAAAGAAACCATACTGAACGAAGCAAAACGACTATCTTTGTGGCGCAAAAAAGAATTGAAAAATGGGAGTCTTTGATAAGTTAAAAGCGCAACTAGACCAAGAAGAATGGCCAAATGTGTATTTATTCAAGTTTATAGTAGAGAATACGCCTGCACAAATTGCAAGAGCTACCTCACTTTTCGATGAAACGGCAGATATTTCTTTTCACGAATCAAAAAACGGCAAGTTTGTCAGTGTAACGGTAAAAGAAATGATGCTGAGTTCCGAGGCAATAATCTCAAGATATGAGAAAGCTGCAAAAATAAAAGGTTTAATTTCTCTTTAATGTTAGTACTAAAAATCACATTTTTTTCCGTTGCGATTCCAACATTGTTGGTTTCTATTTCTGTTTTAATCGGTTTTATTTTATATCGTCGCCTGCTATCTAGAATGGGGAAAGGCGAAGTGGATCAAGCAAAGTACGCAATACTAGAACCAATTACACGTCAGCCAGCGAGCGGCGAAGTGGAGTTCTATTACGAATTACAAGTAGACAAAGAAGTGGAAATCTTTTTGTTGGACGAAAAAATGAATGAAATTAAATCGATAGACAAACGTTCGGCCAAAGTCGGCGGCAACAAGGTGAAATTCGATACGACAACGGTCCCCGACGCCCGTTATTTCTTCGAGTTACGATCTGATAATCAAAAAACGGCGAAAA
>DDBE01000222.1 GCA_002332715.1 Flavobacteriales bacterium UBA2040 | reverse complement strand
TTTCTTGATTCAAAAGTCCAATTTTGTGCTAATTTAAGCAACCTCCGTCTTTAAAACCGAGGAAACAGCAAATAAGCGCTAACAATTAATTTTTAATAAACTTCTTACGGATATTCCCTTGCTGAAGAATATACATGCCTTCTGAATATGCTGAAACGTCTATCGTATAGAATTTCGAATCGGGAAGAAATGAAGCTACAAGTATTCCTTTTGAGTCAAAAATATAAAATTTCTCTTGCATAGTTAACCCAGATAAATTCAAAGAAGAACTTACCGGATTCGGATATATTTCAAAATCATCAGCAAGATTTTGATTGATTTCTAACACATTCGAATTTGAAACTCTAAAGTAATCAAAACCAGCCTCAGTTATGTTAACATTTGAGTCTAAATCCGACGTTCGAATTATCAATACCATGTTTGCCGTAGGTGCTATGAAATCCAAAACACGAATACTCTTATCGACCCATTTGTAAAAATTAGCTGTGTCTCGGCCTACTTTGTCTATGATTTCTGTTGTAGAACCATTTGAAAGAATAATCAACAAAGTGTCGTCTACCAAAAGTGGCCCAAAATTATTGTAAAAATATCGCGCATAATTGATATGTGGATTCGTAAAAGTTGTCAAATCAAAACTTGGTGAAATCAATACTACATTCCCATTGTCAACATCATCAAAATCAGCATCTAAGGTGTTTGCATTACCAGTTACATAGGCATGCTTCATACAATCCCACTCTGCGTCGAATTCTGGATTTGCCAATCCGTTTCCTCCAATTGGTGCCGCTCTTTCCCATAAACCTGTGGAGGCTGTTCCATTGGTAGACCAACCAAAATCAAATGTGAAATCATCGTATATCCCTTTAATTAAAGCAACTATAATTTGCCCGGTCGTATTGTCGATTGTTGTCACTTGACAGTTTGTGATGTATCCCCATTTACCGACTGTAATCCCATAAAGTTGTTGATAATACAAAGTGAAATCTTCTTCTCCAATTGCGTTAGACTGACCATTGTGTTCAATAACCGGTGTTTCCAATCGAATATCAGCATTGTTAATGGGTAAATTCGTTGCCTGATCGATTACTTTAATTGTGAATCCGTATGGTGCAAGTGGAACCAATTGAACATCTTGAACAATTAATTGTCCGTTCACTAAATTCATAAGAAGCGTCTTTGTCTTGTATCCAACTTTAGTATACTTGACCATTTTGCTTCCACCATTAACTGTGCTCACTGCATATCCACCGTTAAACTTGGATAAATCTGTTTGAATTTCATTTTCAATAGTTACGGTAACACCTTGGATTGGAGCTGTTGTTACTGAATCTGTTATTATACCTTCCACGTAACACCCTTTTTGGTAAACCGCACCCAGAACAAATAACCCTTGTTCGATATCAGAAATTACTATATTTCCCGACGGAAAATACGGATACGCTCCCCAACAACCATTGAATCCATTTCCGGTAAGTGGCGAAGAATCAAAACGACCCACTTCCACCATGTTATTTGGACGCGAAACATCGTGAATCGTAACTCCGTCGCGATAATAACTGGTGATAATGAAATCTCCCAACGTATGCGCATTATGCGGAATAACACCTGAGCCTGGCGAACTTTGAATTCTGTCCACCTCAACCATATTACTTTGATTTGTTACATCATACGCCGCGATAAAAGCGCCTGGCTTTTCATCTGTAGTGAAAACGTGCGTTCCATCGCTTGATTCCCAAATATTGTGGGTGAAGAAATTTGGTGTAGATTTTGTGCCCAATAATACTGGACTCGATTTCGACGTCACATCAACTGCGGAAAACACACCATCATTAACATGTGCCCCATACAATGTGTCGTTAAAAGCATAACCATCATGTGCGTACCAATTATCAAAAACCCCTACCTCTGTCGGAACACCTGGATTCGTATTTACATCCAACATAATAACGCCACCATTGCCTCTATTTGCGCCAAAAATGTAGGCAATTCCATTTTCATCGATATACAGGTTATGAGCACTTTGCCATTGATTTCCTGAAGGACCGAAATAAAACGATGAAGTTAAACTATTTGATGCGGGCAAGGGCGTAAGGTCAATTATTGTTAAACCCTGTTGTGCCTCAGTTGTGACGTATAAAAAATCACCCCAAACTTTTAAATCGCGCCATGTAGAGTTCATACCTGGTAACCAAAACACCTCAACCGGTGCGGTTGGGTTTGTTACATCCACAATTGAGGTTCCTTTTGTAGTTCCAACACACGCATATTCGTTGCCAGCCTCATCCACATACCCCCAAATGTCGTTTAACTCGGCATTGTGCAAAGCGATATAATTTAAATTCGACAATTGCGTCATATTGTCCTGAGCGAAACTTGAAAGCCCAACAATCAAGGATAGAATAAATAAGATGCGTTTTTTCATAGACGATTATAAAAGGAAGATTAGTGCGATAACGAAAATCAATACAATAATTAAATACTGCCAAATATCAACAAAATAAGGCGAAAATTTATCCCAAAATGCACGGATTTTCATTCCACCAAAAGTACAACATTGATGCAAGCAATCAAAACGTAATTAATTGATACTAACACATGTCCAATTCATCATCCTTTTCAATCTTGTCATTCTGATTGACTTTCCAGTAACGAAGCTATAGATTTCACGTTAATTTTTACTATTTTTGTGCCACTAAAATCTGACAAAATATGATGGACAACACCGTATCTGAGCACCTTACATCTATTGACTTTGAAAGTTTTAAGGCACAAGTATTGGCTGATTTTCGGCTAGCTGTTTTATCACGTGAAACTTCACTTTTGGGAAGACGGGAAGTACTTGGTGGGAAGGCCAAATTTGGAATTTTTGGCGATGGTAAAGAATTAGCTCAAATTGCGCTTGCCAAACAGTACCAAAATGGAGATTTTAGATCAGGGTATTATCGAGACCAAACTCTCATGATGGCGATCAACCAACTTACTGTTCAACAATGGTTTGCTGGTTTGTATGGTGATACCGAATTATCACGCGAACCACAATCGGCGGGTCGTCAAATGGGTGGACATTACTCTACTCGTAACTTAGACGAAAACGGTGATTGGAAAAATTTAATGGAGCAAAAAAATAGCTCTGCAGATATTTCACCTACGGCAGGACAGATGCCTAGGCTACTTGGACTAGCTCAAGCTTCAAAAGTATATCGGAATCATCCAGAACTGAAAGACTTGGAAGATTTTAAAAAATTCACAAACGGTGGAAATGAAGTTGCTTTTGGAACGATTGGCGACGCATCAACCTCAGAAGGTCCTTTTTGGGAAACGATAAACGCCGCGGGTGTCTTGCAAGTGCCAATGGTAATGTCTGTTTGGGATGATGGTTTTGGAATTTCAGTTTCAAGAGAACACCAAACGACAAAAGACAGTATCTCAGAAGCTTTGTCTGGAATGCAGCGCACGAAGGACAAACCAGGATATGAGATTTTACTTACGAAAGGATGGAATTATCCACACTTATGTGAAACGTATGAAAAAGCGGTGAAAATCGCCAGAGAAGAACACGTTCCTGTTTTGGTGCACGTTCAAGAGGTGAATCAGCCTCAAGGACACTCCACCTCTGGTTCACATGAAAGATATAAATCAGACGAGCGTTTAAATTGGGAAACCGAATTCGATTGCATCGCCAAGTTCAAGGAATGGATTCTTTCGTTCGAAGCTGAAGGGCAAACGATAGCCGCAGAGGAAGAGCTAACTGCTCTGTCAGAAGAAGCGAAAAAAGAGGTTCGTGTGGCAAAAACTGCAGCCTGGAAAGACTTAACTGACTCTATTAAAGTAGATCTCAATGAAGCAGTTACGTTATTAAAATCCTGCGCAAGCGAGAGCAGCAATGGCGTTTTTATTCAGAAAGATATTGAAGCGCTTGAAAAAGCAATGGATCCAATCCGAAAAGATATTCTTTCGACGTGTAGAAAAGTGTTGTTGTCGATGCGTGAAGAAAACACAGCGAGTAAAATAACATTAGCCAATTGGATAAAAAGTAAAATTGGTGAAAATGAAGAAAGATACAGTTCTCATCTACACTCTAATTCGGACAAACGCGCGAGCAATATAACTCCTATCGCTGCGACGTATGATGACGACGCTAAATTGGATGATGGAAGAATCATCTTGCGTGATAATTATCGTGAATTGTTCAAAAACAATCCAGAAGCACTCATTTTTGGTGAAGATGCCGGGAAAATTGGCGGTGTAAACCAAACTCTTGAAGGCCTTCAAGAAGAATTCGGCGCTTTACGAATTGCTGATACTGGAATCCGAGAATGTACGATTATTGGACAAGGTATCGGAATGGCAATGAGAGGTCTACGCCCAATAGCTGAGATTCAGTATTTGGATTATTTACTTTACGCCATTCAAATCCTTTCTGATGATTTGGCGACGGTTCAATACAGAACGAAAGGTGGACAAAAAGCCCCTTTGATTGTTTCTACTCGTGGTCACAGACTTGAAGGAATTTGGCACAGTGGAAGTCCAATGGGAATGATCGTGAATTCACTTCGCGGAATGCATGTTTGTGTTCCAAGAAACATGACAAAAGCAGCTGGATTCTACAATACATTAATGGCTGCAGATGAACCTGCAGTTGTAATTGAGCCATTGAATGGCTATCGTTCGAAAGAAAAACGACCAAACAACATCGGCGAATTTAGAGAACCACTTGGTATTCCTGAGGTTTTCAAAAAAGGTTCGGATTTGACTATCGTTTCATATGGGTCAACCTTCAACCTTTGTATTCCTGCAGTCGAGCAATTGGAACAACTGAACATCAATGTTGAACTGATCGATGTTCAAACTTTACTCCCATTTGATATCAACCATTTGATTGCTGAGTCTTTGAAAAAGACGAGTCGATTATTAATCGTAGACGAGGATGTTAGTAGCGGAGCGAGTGCTTATATGTTAGATCAAATCATGAAACAAAATGCCTTCTTCCATTTGGACTCAACACCTATTTGTTTGACGGCTAAAGATCATAGACCGCCATACGGATCAGATGGTGATTATTTCTCAAAACCAAGCATTGAAGATATCGTGGAAACAGCTTATGGTATTATGAATGAGGCGGATCCTAGCGGATTTCCATCTATTTACTAATCTTGGTTCAATTTGTGACTTGAGTCACAAACCTATGGATTAAGTATCTATATTTTTGTTCCCAATTTGAAATGTTCTTGACTATGATGCGTCCAGAAGAAACTAATTTAATAATGACTTACGATAAATATAATTCACTGTTTGACCAAATACTAGGTTCAGACCAACCTTTAGCGCCATACGATCAAACCGACTATTTCAAATACGTAGGGCTGAATAAAAAAAGACAAGAACGTTGGGATAAAAACGGATTAATTTCAGATGCCTTGAAAACAGCCATGTCAGAAATAAATTCACCTCAAAAATGGGTGCTAATCACTGAACCATGGTGTGGTGACGCTGCTCATTCCGTGCCTTTTATTTCTAAAATAGCAGAAACGAATCCAAATATTGAATTAGAGATTCAATTGAGAGACAGCGGTTCCGAAATTGACAACTACCTAACAAACGGTGGGAAATCTATTCCAATTCTTGTGGTAAGAAATGAAAATTCTGAGGATCTTTTTGTTTGGGGACCACGCCCTAATGATGCACAAAATGTTCATTTAGCTAATTTGGATACAGATAAATCAATGGAAGAAAAAAAGGTGGAGCTACAAAAATGGTACAATCAAGATAAAGGTCAGGAATTGCAAAAAGAAATTCTTGCTTTGTTGAAGAATTGATCTACAAAGTTTTATTGTGAAAATCTTTTGTGAGATTTTTGTACTCGTCGGAATAATCGCCAGAATGAGTGCGAATCGTGATTTCGCGTTCAATAATTTCTTCTCGTTGAAATCCAAATTCTAAAATTATTCTTGTAGGTATTGCAGGCTTGCCATTTATTACCATACAAACCTGTGGGTACAATCCGTATTTTGACGCTACCGTGATTATTTCGCTTGAAGCTTGAAAAGGCCAAATAATCCAAAAACTACCCGTTTCTTCTAGCGCAGATTTGACTTTTTGAAACAAAGCCTTCGGTGTCATTTCGAGGATATGCTTTGCTTGATTGAGCTGATCACTCGCGCCAAGCTTTGCATCTGCATAAAAGGGTGGATTGGTGAAAATCAAATCAAACTTTTGATTTGGATCGAATGCAAGAAAATCTTCATGGATCTCTTTTAAACGATTTGAATAAGAGCAGTTTTGAAAGTTAAATGCAGCATCCTGTATGGCTCCTTTCTGAACATCGATAGCTTGAATTTGAATTTTTGAATTCTTCTGAGCCACCATTAGTGACAAAACTCCAGTTCCAGTTCCAATATCTAAGCCTTTGGATTTTCCATCCGAATTTATTACTGCACCAAAAACCATGGCAT
Source organism: Flavobacteriales bacterium UBA2040 (assembly GCA_002332715.1). Classification (GTDB taxonomy): domain Bacteria; phylum Bacteroidota; class Bacteroidia; order Flavobacteriales_D; family Crocinitomicaceae; genus UBA2040. The sequence goes on along the minus strand of DDBE01000222.1, from coordinate 1,051 downwards.
CCGTTCCTACTTTCAATCCTGAATTGGATTGTCTAACAGAAAAATCACGAAAATGAAATGAAGACATTTTATAAATAAAGACCGATTAGTCCTTCTGGCGCTTCGATAAGCAGATTTTTCTTTGAGCGATTCACATTTTTGACTAGACCAGGCAAAAGTGGAACGAGAATTTCTCGATCACCTTCAACAATTTGTAAAAGTGGGTTTGCAGCTAAATCTATAACATCTTGAATTGTTCCAATTGGACCATGATTCACATCTTCTGCGGAAAACCCAATTACTTCGTGGTCATAAAAATGCTTGTCATCCAAATCTTCTAAAATGGCACTTGGCAAATAAACCGACTTTCGCAAAAGCTCCCGCGCCTGATCTTCGGCGGTTACACCTTCCAACAAAACAGCTGCAAATCCTTTATTTTTCAATTTTATTCTTTCAATAAAAAAAGGAATGAGTTGATCGTTGACATCAATATAAATAGCATCGAGAGTAGCGTAATGTTCTGGCTCAGTAACGTCTAAAAACAGCGAAACCTCACCTTTAAATCCGTGAAGTTTCGCAATATAACCTAATTGAAAACAATCTGTTTTCTTCATAAAATCAAAATGATTTACTCAGCTTTCGGTTCTTCACCTTCTGGAGTTTCCTCTGGCGCTGGTGCTTCCTCTACTGGAGCTGCTTCTGCTGCTGGAGCTGTTGGAGCCTCTTCAGCTACAACTGCTTCTACTTCCGGGGCTGCATCAGCAACTACTTCTTCTGCTACTTCAGCAACTGGAGCTTCCTCTGCTACTTCTGGTTCAGGAGTATTTTTTGCAATGATAGCTGCTGCCTTCGCATCTTTCGCAGTTTTCTCAGCATCTAAACGAGCCGATTTGTCTGCTGTAGACTCTTTTTCCAAACGTTCAACTTTAGATTGAACTTTATTTTCTTTATCTGCAACCCAAGCTGCAAATTTTGTTTCAACTTGATCAGCAGTCAAAGCACCTTTTTCGACACCTTTCAATAAATGGTTTTTGTGTAAAATACCTTTATAAGAAAGAATTGCACGCGCTGT
>DDBE01000156.1 GCA_002332715.1 Flavobacteriales bacterium UBA2040 | reverse complement strand
GTGGCTTTTCCGAAGCCGGTCATGGATTGCAACATAGATACTGTTTTAGGGGGTAAATTTACGGTTTTTACCCCGAGAGTGATGGATTTTACAGTAGAGAAACCCGGAGTACTTCGCAGAGTATGCAAAAATATGCCTCCGAGTTCTCTGCGAAACTGACCGCGCCTCTCTGCGGTTAAGCCTTTCGTTTTAGACTAGTAATGTAAACGCCAACAAAAATCAAGATCATATAAAAGATTTTCTGCGCTGTTATTGTGTTCGTGTAATCTTCTGTAAATCCAATGTATGCAAACAAAATAGCGAAAAAGATGACCAAAACGGGTTGGGTATAAATGTAGGCGCTCGATACCGATGGGCTCAATTTGCTCAGTCCATAAACGGTCAATAAATAAGCTAAGAATGTCACACCGATAATCACATAAAGTACTTTCGCAAGCGCAACTCCTTGCAACAATGAAAAGTCGGTTTGGGCTAAATCTCTTAAGGTAGGTGGAAATGATGTCACGAGAATTAAGCCAAAAAGGAAGACGTAGGTGATCACCGTAATGGGTTTGTATTTGCTCATCAAGGGTTTTACAAGAACCAAATAAACAGCATAACTAGCGGCATTAATTAACAGAAATAAATCCCCTACGGCCAATTCAGGATTTTCGGAACTGGAAGCTAAGGTTAACAATCCGGCTCCTGTTGCGCCCAATAAAACGCCTGCTACGCGATAGGATGTAATGGCCTCTTTCAAAAGAAAGTACGATAAAATAACCACCATAATTGGGTTCAAGGTCATAATAATTCCAGCATTAATAGAAGACGATAAATTCAATCCATGAAAGAAAAATAACTGGTTGACAGCGACTCCGAAAACACCGCAGGCCGCAAACCGAATTAAGTCTTTTCGTTCTACTTTTTCTCTCGATTTCGAAAAGAGACGAATCAGCCAAAAAAGTACTGTCGCTCCAGCCACACGAAGCAAAATGAAAACATTAGGCGTTAGTATGTTGGGCATAATCCCCTTGGCGATAACGTGATTGGCACCGTAGAATGTGTTCACGATAAACAAAGCCAAATGTGCACAAAGATGCGTGGGTTTCATGGGGCGAAGTTAGGGAAACTTTACATGCCACGATTGCACGAATGTCCACCAATGCATTCGTAAAATTCGTGGCTACTCCTTTACTTGCTAAAGCTATTCAAAGCCGCTTCGACTTCTTTTTTGGCATTGCCAATGAATGCTTCCTCTCCGTTGATGATGAACGGTCGTTTTAGAAAAGTGTATTCTTCAAGAAGGTATTTGCGGTAATCGGCTTCGGTTAACTTCATTTTATCCAGACCTAAACCACGATATTTCATGGCTCTTTTGGAAAACAAAGCTTCGTATGAACCTGCTTTTTCTTTCAACCAATCCAGTGTTTTAGCATCGATGTTTTGTTCCTTGATGTCTTGCATTTCGAAATCTTTTCCTGGATTGAGTTCTTTAATAATTCGCTGGCAAGTGCTGCACGAACTGAGGTGAAAAATCTTCTTCATGTTCTATCGATTCTGTTGATATTCTTTCTCGCGTTTTTTATCTTCGTCTGAGCCTGTGTTACAACCATTCGGTTTTTGTTTGAACAACCAAATAAATTTCACTTTCAGTGTAACCGGATAGTATTTCGAGGAGAACCAGTCAATTTTTGGACTTCCGGCCTTCCATTCATACAATCCTAAAATAGGAATTTGAGGGCCAACCATGATGTAACAACCTCGTCTCATTTTCCATCCGAATGCTAAATCGTAATGCAAAAGAACGTCTAAATTGTTGTTGAAGCGATGGGTTTCGGGGAAGTGAATCCCATCGTAATTTTGGTTTCCTCCTCCGATGCGGTAATTTGCATTTACACCTAATCCATTGTCAATAAAGTGGATGTTATTCGGGAAATAATAATTGAAGTGAGCGGCAAGCCTAGCTGACCCATTGATGTTGTAAAACTCTCCTTTTCCTGTTTCCTCAGAGATAACGTTCGTTCCCGAAGCATCGGTATACTGAACTAAAGTTTCTTCTTTTCCTCCGTGAATTCTGACACCTAATCCCCAATCTACGTAGGACAATAATCTGTTTCCAAACAACAGAAATTTTGGACTTGACATTGGGTAATGCGCCATTCCTACTTCGGCATACAAGCCAACTCTGCCTGCAGGATCTTGGTTGTATCTGAATCGCTGCCCTTGATACATTGAATCTGGAGAAACAGTTTCGGTTTTCAATTTGGTAAAGGTGTAATTCGGACCGATAGAAAACTGTATTCCATACGGGCGATAATTACTAAAGTCTCGAGCTCCTCCGAAAGCTTTGCTGTTCTTTTTTCGGTAAGTTAAATCTCTCTGAGCTACTGCCCAAAGGGAGAAAAGAAGGGTGAATAAAATTAAAATTCCGTTACGCATGCGATTTTTGTTTGTCTAAAAGGTGATTTATCATATCTATTACGGGTGAATCGTCCCAAACGTTATGAATATTTTCCATTTCCATCACCTCATCCATAATATCCCGCTGACGGTTACCGTTTTCAACAGCCTCGGCATAAGGTGTTTGGCTAAACGTTACTTGTGAATATAACGGTAACCAACGATCTGGGTACAACTTCGAAAACTTCGATTCTATTTTCTTGCGAAGAAGGAAATCCGGATCGGCCGTTTTGTCGCGCATTTCAATATAATTGTACAAGGCTAAATCGGCAATGGCGTGTCCATTTTTGTAATGAGCATCTGAGAAGTCTTTCATTAATCCGTCCCAATTTCCATTTCTGGCTTCGTACATGTCTTGAAAAACAGAACAGTCCTGAAAGCCTGCGTTCATACCTTGTCCATAAAAAGGAACGATGGCGTGTGCCGCATCACCCAACAATAAAATATCATCGTTGTAATGCCAAGGGTCGCATTTTACAGTCACTAAACTTCCAACTGGATTGGCATTAAAATCTTCGATTAATTCTGGAATCAATGGAACAGCATCTGAGAATTTTTCTTGGAAGAAAGCACTAATTTTTTCATTCGAGTCGAGGGATTCAAAGGACTCTTTTCCCGTTAAGGACATGAACAAAGTAAGCGTAAAACTTCCATCTATATTCGGCAAAGCGATCATCATAAATTCGCCTCTCGGCCAAATGTGCAAACAATCGCTTTCTAATTTATGTGTTCCATCTGCATTCGCTGGAATTTCCAATTCTTTGTAGCCGTGTCCTAAATATTTTTGTTGGTAATTGAACCCCGTCGTTTTCTGTAATCTTCCTCTTACAGCAGAAAAAGCACCATCGCAAGCGAACATTTTATCGAATTTGAAAGTCTCGATTTGCTTGTCCAGATTTTGCATGACCAGAGTATTGTCTCTCAAATCTACATCCTTGCATTTAAGGTTGAATTTGTATTCGATATTGTCGCAGGCATCGGCTTCGTTCATCAATGTTTGATTTAAAAGTCCTCGCGATACAGAATAGATCGCCTCGTTATTTAGCCCATAAGGTTGATAGGTCAAATTTCCTTCCAAATCATGCATGCAACGTTTGTACATTGGTAGAGCAAACTCACGAATTTTATCGGAAACGCCAGCCGTGTCTAATGCTCTCCAGCCTCTGTCTGACATGGATAAATTAATCGATCGGCCACCTAGGAATTCTGCTTTTCGTTTGTCTTCACGGTTTTCTAAAACTTGGACGTTGTAGCCTTTTTTCGCCATGAGAAGCGCTTGTAAACTTCCTACTAATCCTGCTCCTACAATTGCTATTTTTTTCATTTAATAATTCTTGCCACGAAATGCACTAATTTTCACGAATGCAATGTGGAGGTTTGTTTTACCTGTTCTTCATATGTTCAGAGAAACGGGTTTTAAAATGTTCTTTCCCTGCTCTTTGTTGCAGTTTCTTTTTGTGCATAGCGTTGCTTACGCGCCACAAAACGATTCCACCAACCAGAACCGCAATGGTTTGGAAGCCCAAGGTAGAATATACGAAGGTATTGTCGAGTTCGCCTACGTATTTTGCTTTTATAAGGGTTTCTAATGTCATGTATTATGCTGTAATTGACTCTTCCAAAATTTTCCCGAAACGGAAACAATCTTCGAAGGAATTGTACAAAGGGGCTGGGGCAATTCGGATTACATTTGGTTCGCGCCAATCTGCTATCACTCCTTTTTCTGAGATTTTCTCAAACAAAGGCTTACCCATTCCATGTACTAAGATAGACAATTGTGCTCCACGTTTTGTTTTGTCTCGCGGAGTTATTATTTCGAACGAACATTTGTCTTTATTTCTTTCCGAAACACCATCGATAACAAATTCTAAATAGGCGGTTAGAACATCTCTTTTAGCAAATATGTTTTCCATTCCTGCCGCATCGAAAATATCTAGACTCGCCAAATGCGCTGCCATACCAAGAATAGGAGCGTTACTCAATTGCCATCCTTCTGCCCCTCGCATGGGGTCAAATTGAGGTTCCATAAGAAAACGTCGTTCTTTGTTATGTCCCCACCAGCCTGCGAAGCGTGGTAAATCCGTGTTGTATGCATGTTTTTCGTGAACGAACATTCCAGAAACTCCTCCGGGTGATGAATTCATGTATTTGTAGGTACACCAAGCGGCAAAATCTACATTCCATTCGTTCAATTTCAATTCTACATTTCCAGCAGCATGGGCTAAATCCCAACCAACAACAGAACCTACTGTATGTCCTGCCTCTGTGATGGTTTTCATGTCGAAAAATTGACCTGTGTAATAATTTACT
>DDBE01000042.1 GCA_002332715.1 Flavobacteriales bacterium UBA2040 | reverse complement strand
CGTCGTGCACACTCTATTGCAGCTCAAGGAGGAATTAATGCAGCTAAGAACTACCAAAATGATGGTGATTCAACGTTCAGACTTTTTTACGACACCGTAAAAGGTGGAGATTATCGTGCACGAGAAGCAAACGTATATCGATTGGCTGAAGTTTCAGCAAACATCATTGATCAATGTGTTGCGCAAGGTGTTCCTTTCGCACGTGATTATGGCGGACTTTTAGATAATCGTTCATTTGGCGGAGTTTTAGTTTCTAGAACATTCTATGCAAAAGGACAAACTGGACAACAATTATTATTAGGTGCTTATTCCGCAATGAATCGTCAAATCGGAAAAGGTAAAATAAAAATGTACAACCGTCACGAAATGTTAGAGTTAGTGATGGTAGATGGTAAAGCGAGAGGAATTATTGCTCGTAACTTAGTTACAGGAGAAGTCGAGCGTCACTCAGCTCACGCTGTTGTTATTGCCTCAGGTGGATACGGAAACGTGTTTTTCTTATCAACAAACGCAATGGGGTCTAACGTAACCGCTGCATGGAGAGTGCACAAAAAAGGAGCATATTTCGCTAACCCTTGTTATACGCAAATTCACCCAACTTGTATTCCTCGTTCTGGTGACTACCAATCAAAATTAACGTTGATGTCGGAGTCTTTGAGAAATGATGGTCGTATTTGGGTTCCAAAAAACATAAAAGACGTCGAGGCAATTCGTAACGGTTCTAAAAAACCCGTTGAGCTTTCAGAAGAAGAAAGAGATTATTACTTGGAAAGAAGATATCCTGCATTTGGTAACCTTGTTCCACGTGACGTTGCATCGAGAGCTGCAAAAGAGCGTTGTGATGCGGGTTATGGTGTTAATGCAACAGGAGAAGCTGTGTACTTGGATTTTGCTAGCGCGATTATGCGTTACGGGAAAGAACAAGCAACTATTCAACATGAAAGCAATGCTTCTGATGCCCGCATTAAAGAATTAGGAACTGCCGTTATCGAGAATAAATACGGAAACTTATTCCAAATGTATGAGAAGATCACGGATGATAATCCTTACAAAACACCTATGATGATTTATCCAGCCGTTCACTATACAATGGGTGGAATTTGGGTAGATTATAACTTAATGACAACAATTCCTGGATGTTATGCTACAGGAGAAGCGAACTTCTCAGATCACGGAGCAAACAGACTTGGGGCATCTGCTTTAATGCAGGGATTAGCGGATGGATACTTCGTTTTACCATATACTATAGGTGATTACTTAGCTGGAGACATTAGAACCGGAGCAATCCCAACAGACACTCCAGAGTTTGATGAAGCGGAAAAATCCGTTGTAGATCGTTTGAACAAATTCATCAACAATAAAGGAACTAAAACAGTTGACCACTTCCATAAATTACTTGGAAAAACGATGTGGGATAAAGTTGGAATGGCTCGTGATGAGAAAGGATTAAAAGAGGCAATTGCTGAAATCCGACAAATCCGTGAAGACTTTCATAAAGATGTATTCGTTCCAGGAACAGTGAATGAGTTTAATCCAGAATTAGAAAAAGCAACAAGAGTTGAAGACTTCTTAGAATTAGGAGAATTATTCGCGATGGACGCTTTAGAAAGAACCGAATCGTGTGGAGGACACTTTAGAGAAGAGTCTAAAACTGAGGAGGGAGAAGCAAAAAGAGATGATGAAAACTTTGCATATGTTGCTGCTTGGGAATGGACTGGAGACCCTGGTAAAGCGAACTTACATAAAGAACAATTAACGTTTAACGACATTGAGTTGAAACAACGCTCATACAAATAAGAAAGCGACATGAAATTAACATTAAAAATTTGGCGTCAAAAAAACAGTAACGATAAGGGCGGAATACAAACCTATCCTATTGATAATGTATCTGAACACATGTCGTTTTTAGAAATGATGGATGTGTTAAATGAGCAACTCATTGTGCAAGGAACAGACCCAATTGCCTTCGATCACGATTGTCGTGAAGGAATTTGTGGAATGTGTTCAATGTACATCAATGGAGAAGCACACGGTCCTGATAGAGGAGTTACAACATGTCAATTACACATGCGTAAGTTTAATGATGGAGACACCATTTACATTGAACCGTTTAGAGCGAAAGGTTTTCCCGTAATAAAAGATTTAGTAGTTGATAGAACCGCATTTGACCGTATTCAGCATGCCGGCGGATTCGTTTCTGTGAACACCTCTGGTAATACACAAGATGCCAATGCCATTCCTATTCCAAAAGACGATGCAGACAAAGCATTTGATGCCGCTACTTGTATAGGTTGTGGTGCATGTGTTGCTTCTTGTAAAAACGCGTCGGCCATGTTATTTGTTTCAGCTAAAGTCTCCCAGTTTTCATTATTACCTCAAGGTAAAGTTGAAGCCAAAAGACGTGTACTAAACATGGTTGAACAAATGGATAAAGAAGGATTCGGTAACTGCACAAATACAGGTGCCTGCGAAGTTGAATGTCCTAAAGGTATTTCTTTGGAAAACATCGCACGCATGAACCGCGAATACCTAAAGGCTTCATTAGCATCTGATTAAAACACGTATGATTCATCGCATTTAATATAGGGTGAGGCAATGGCTTCACCTTTTTTTATTATAAAAAATTTTTTTTGTTTTGCTTTTAGTCGTAATTTAGCGAGACTAAAAAAAAATTATATGAAAAAAATATTACTCTCTTTATCACTTATTGCTATAGGCAGTTGGTCTTATGGACAAGTTGTCGTTTCGGGTGTTAGCCCTGCGTCAATTCAAGGAAATTATGAATATGGAACTCAAGCTAACTGCGGTTCGTGGCCAGGTGAGGTTGATGACGCTTCGTGGGGAACTTTTCCTACATGGGATTTCAACACCCCGGGCGTATTTATTCAAGACACACTTATGTTGGCTGACGATGGTACCCCAGGTTTAAACGCTCAAGGAAATCCTATATCAGCTGAAGCTTGTAATCCTTTAATTAATGATTTAACAGGTAAAATTGCTATTTTATACCGTAACACCTGTGATTTTGCAACGAAAGCTTATAACGCGCAACTTGCAGGAGCTGTTGCTGTAGTTATTGTTAACAGAGAAGACGCATTAATTGGAATGACCGCTGCTAATCCTGGAGACGGGCAAAGTGTTACAATTCCTGTTGTATTTTTATCTAGTGTTGATGGTAATGCCCTTATTGCTGAAATGAATAATGGCCCCGTGGTTATGTTCATCGGTAACAAAATCGGTGCATTTCCAAATGACATTGGTGGTGAC
>DDBE01000043.1:540-10206 GCA_002332715.1 Flavobacteriales bacterium UBA2040 | reverse complement strand
GGCAGGATCTTCGGGAGTTGCTACGTTTTTGTGATGTCCAAAATTATGTTCTAAATAGAAATGCATATAAAGGCACGGCAGCAGTAATAATTTTGAAAGCGTTCGTTCCCCTTGAGTTTTTCTGTGGCCTAATTCATGAGCTACATTAATGGCATTAGTAGCCAATAAAATGCCTAAGGATAAAACAATCCCTGCCATTTCAAAGGGCATCAAAGATTTCGTTTCCAATACCCAAAAACCACAGGCTAAGAGACCAAATACAAATGGAATGTTTAGATAAAGTAAAATGTCAAATAAAATATTGTTGAGCCTTTTCTCTTTCTGAATTTCTGAATAACCTCTGTCATAATCTTTTAAAAGAATCTCTAATATGGGTATAAAAACAAAAGCATAAAGAGGTGTCGCAAAAGTCAAAATACCATCATAAGAAATGGATACTAAAGTCATCAGTGGAATAGAATAGGCAAATAAGTATTTAATGTCCCTCATAGTATGCTGCTTTTAAAATTTATCCAACTCAAATTATGTTTCAGATTATGGATGAAAATTAATGCTGTATTTTTTGGACTCCATCCAAAAAATTAACTCTCTTTTAATCTCTCATTTATGTCGCATAAATATTATTAAGTATATTTCAATGCCATAATTATCTAAAAAATGTTTTTTTGGCACAAACATCACTCTAAAAACATTCAGGGTACAATAAAGGTACAAATTTGGCCCTAGTAATGCAAAACATTACAAATCCTCTATTAACTTTGGATTGACAAAAAAGTCCGAATAAGCAGGCTTATACATTGTATTCAATACGTTTAATGGTTATTTTATTTGTGGTGGTTACTTCCCGATACAAAACTTCGCGAAAATATTCCCCAACAAATCATCCGTAGAAATATCTCCCGTTATCTGTCCAATTTGATACATCGCCTGGCGAATATCCATTGCAACAAGATCTGCGCTCGTGTTGGTCTCTAATCCGTCTTTGGCTTTGTCCAGCGATTCTTCTGCCTTATTTAATTTGTCAACGTGCCTTGCGTTTGAAACTATAACACTATGCTGTTCAATCTCTTTTCCAATTGTTCGGTCATACAGAATATCAAGTAATTGCGATTTATGCGCCTCTTCTTTAATGCTTAAAAATGGTATCTCTAGCTCTTCTCTTTCTGACAGTTTCGCAACGCTGTTATGAATTTCTTCTGTCGCTAAATCACCCTTCGTTGCAACTAGAATATAATTACTGTTCTTCAAGAAATTCAACTCATCTTCTGCAATTTTTTCTTCTGTGAACGTGCTGCAATCGAACAAGTAAACCACTAGTGTCGCCTCTTCTATCTTCTTCATGGAACGGGCAATCCCTTGTTTTTCGATGATATCCTCTGAACTATGTATTCCAGCCGTATCCATCAATCGAAAATTAACCCCTTTGTGGTGAATGTTTTCTTCGATTGTATCTCGAGTTGTTCCTGGAATATCGGAAACTATGGCTCTTTCCTCATTCAAAAGGGCGTTCAACACGGTTGATTTTCCAGCATTGGGTCGGCCGACAAAGGCCACAGGAACACCATTTTTAATTGCGTTACCCAAACTAAAACTTTGACTTAATTTACGAACATAGGCTTTCACTTCAGACACTAAATTTAAAAGCTCTTTTCTGTCGGCAAATTCAACATCTTCTTCTGCAAAATCCAATTCTAGCTCAACTAGCGATGCAAAATGAATCAGTTTTTCGCGGAGTTCTTTCAATTCATTCGAAAACCCCCCTCGCAACTGTTTCAAAGCCATTTCGTGAGCCAATTGCGATTGAGAAGCGATTAAATCGGCAACTGCTTCGGCTTGCGAAAGGTCCATTTGCCCATTCAAATAAGCGCGCATAGTAAACTCTCCGGCATCCGCCATTCGACAGCCATTTTGCAAAAGCGTTTCTATGATTTTTTGTTGAATAAAATTGGAGCTATGACATGATATTTCTATGCTTTCTTCACCCGTAAAGGATTTTCCTTCGTGAAAAACGCTGACCAAAACCTCATCAACAAGGTTGCCTTCTTCGTTTTTGAAAAGGCCAAAATGTAAGGTGTGGCTTTCTTCGTTTGACAACTCTTTCGAAAATGATTTCTGCAGAATGGCAATTGAATCTGGTCCCGACAATCGGATGATGGCAATGGCACCGATAGCATTTCCGGTTGCGATGGCACAAATGGTGTCTTTAGAATTCGTCATTGACAACAAAGGTCATTAATTTTCCTCAGTTTCTAAGTTTTCAAGGCTTGGAGTTTCGAAAAGTTTCCAAAGAAAAAACTGAATAACCAACCCGACAATGAAATAAGGAACTGATGGAAGGGCCACACATAAAGCTCGAAAAATAACCGTTATTTCCAAATTGGGTCACTTCGTTCGAGGCACTCTTTGTTTTTCACGTATTGTTTTAATGTCTTATTTCCTAAAAATTTAACGGAGATTTATCCGTTTTGTTTTGAAGAAATTAGTAATTAGTTCCGCGCATTCTTTCGCCATAACTCCGTTCGAAACAACCGTTTTTGGATGATATAATCCTTCTTTTATTCTGCCGGCCCCACGTTTTTCGTCCCGTGCCGCAAACATTACTTTGTCAATTTGTGACCAATACAAAGCTCCAGCGCACATTGAGCAGGGCTCAAGCGTTACATATAAGGTACAGTTATTCAAATACTTTGCGCCTAAATATTCACTTGCGGCAGTTATAGCTTGTACCTCAGCGTGCGCTGTAACATCGTGCAGTTTTTCCGTCAGGTTGTGAGCTCTTGCAATGATTTGTTTGTTCGTAACAATTACCGCTCCTACTGGAACTTCGTCTAAATCATATGCCTTTTTTGCTTCCAAATAGGCTTGTTTCATGAAATAATCATCGGTATACGGGGTAATCATAATTATTCATTTTATACAAATTTAATTTTTTCCGAGCATTTACGCAGATTCTTTTACTTTTGAGCTAAAGGTATTTGAAATGCTCCCAAAACTTCAAACTAACGACTTAATTTATATCTGTTCCCCGGCGAAAGCAATTGAGAAGGAACATGCACATTTCGCGAAAGAGTTTTTTATTCAAAATGGTTATCGTGTCGAAATTGCAACTCATGCTATGGGTTCGAATGGCTACTTTTCAGGAACGGTTCAAGAGCGAATATCTGATTTTCAACATGGATTAAATCACCCCGAAGCGAAAGTAATTTTGTGCGCGCGTGGTGGTTATGGTTGCATGCAAATCATGGATAAACTAGATTGGTCCTCGTATGAAAACAACCCGAAGCACCTGGTTGGTTTTAGCGATGTTACTGCGTTTCATTTAATTCTTGCACAAAAAAACATTCCAAGTCTACATGCCACAATGCCTTTGAATTTCATGGACAATACTCCAGAATCTCTGAGGTCTTTGTTGTCGGTTTTGAAAGGAACACCTGAAGTTATTTCAGCCGGAACCAGCCCATTTAATCAAACGGGAATTGCCCGGGGAAAAGTAATTGGCGGAAATTTAGCCATGGTACACGCGCTATTACCACGTATGAAAAAAGGAGATTTTACAGATAAAATTCTCTTTCTAGAAGATGTTGGAGAACACTTATATCAAATTGACAGAATGTTCTATGGATTAATGTATTCTGGATCACTCGAAGAGGTTTCTGGATTGCTTTTAGGCGGGTTCACCAATATTTCCGACACCGAATCTCCTTTTGGCAAAAGTTTAGAAGAAATTATTCTGGCGCATGTTTTACACCGAAAAATCCCCGTTGCTTTTGGCTTGCCTTGTGGACATCAGAATGATAATCAAGCACTTATTCTAGGCGGCGCCGGTGTTTTAACCGTTGAGCAGGGCGGATCAAAACTGATTCAATCCTTTCTTGAAAACCCAACTTAATCCATACTCATTCTAAATAACAACCATTTCCGAATTAGATTGTTGTATCTATTAAATTTGCAACTTAAACGAATTATACCAAAAATATGAGCAAATCAGCAATATTGTCATCATCTATCGTCAAAAAGTACTGGATGGCATTGACCGGTTTATTTCTTTGTCTATTCCTTGTCGGCCACCTTTTGGGTAACTTGCAATTGATATTTATAACTGGAGAAGAAGGAAAAGTAGCATTCAACGAATATGCCTATTTCATGACACACAACCCGGCGGTGAAGGTGTTATCTTATCTTACTTATTTCTCCATTTTGTTCCATGCGATTGATGGCTTGATGCTTACGATTCAGAACAAAAAAGCTCGTCCAACAAATTATGCGATGAACAAACCGAACACCAACTCAAGTACGCCAGCTCGTTATATGGCGATACTCGGAACAGTTGTTCTCGTGTTTATCTGTACACACATGGTCAACTTTTGGGCAAAAATGCACTTTACAAATATGCCTTTGCATACGATAACGAAAAGCATTGAAGCTCCAGTAGGACAGGATCCAACTACGGGCCAACCGGTAGTCAAAGAATTGGAAGTTGATTACGTTTATACAACGAATGGGCAATACCAAGAATCAAAAGTTTCTCTTGCTGAAATGAATTATTCAGAAGAAAAGTACGAGATTAAAAAAGGAACGATGCTGTACGACAAAACTTCTGGATTGAAAGTAGCCGAAGGATTGAAAGATTTACACAGTCAAGTCATGACCTTTTTCGGACAAGACATCAAAGGTCTGCCGAGTAATTCAAACGCCTTACTTTATGTGATATTATATGTGTTGAGTATGGCCGTTCTTGGCTTTCACTTGTGGCACGGATTCTCTTCTGCTTTCCAAACGCTTGGTTTACGAAGTAAAAAATATGTTGGTGCAATTTCAATGGCCGGAAAATTATTCGCCGTTATTATTCCCGCGGCATTCGCCATTATTCCTATTCTTATTTATTTAGCATAATCTAAAAAGAAGTATAAAATGTCTGTATTAGATTCAAAAATACCAGAAGGACCAATTGACAGAAAATGGTCTGATTACAAAAACAAAATTCGTTTGGTGAACCCAGCCAACAAGCGTAACATTGACGTTATCGTAGTAGGAACAGGTTTGGCCGGTGGTTCAGCTGCTGCTTCTCTTGCAGAGTTGGGTTACAACGTGAAGGCATTTTGTTTTCAAGATTCACCTCGTCGTGCGCATTCTATTGCGGCTCAAGGAGGAATCAATGCAGCAAAAAATTACCAAGGCGATGGTGACTCTGTTTTCCGTTTGTTTTATGACACGGTAAAAGGTGGAGATTATCGTTCACGTGAAGCCAATGTACATCGTTTGGCTGAAGTTTCGGCATCAATCATCGATCAATGTGTAGCGCAAGGCGTTCCTTTTGCTCGTGATTATGGTGGTCTTTTGGACAACCGTTCTTTCGGTGGTGTTCTTGTTTCGAGAACATTCTATGCGAAAGGTCAAACTGGACAACAATTGTTATTGGGGGCGTATTCGGCCATGTCTCGCCAAATCGGAAAAGGTAAAATTAGAATGTATACCCGCCACGAAATGCAAGAATTGGTCGTTGTAGACGGAAAAGCAAGGGGCATAATCGCTCGTAATTCTGTTAATGGAGAACTTGAACGCCATTCTGCACATGCTGTTGTAATTGCTTCAGGCGGGTATGGAAACGTTTTCTTTTTATCGACAAACGCCATGGGTTCGAATGTTTCTGCCAACTGGAAAATTCATAAAAAAGGAGCTCAATTTGCCAACCCTTGTTTTACACAAATTCACCCAACTTGTATCCCTGTTTCTGGTGAGAATCAGTCGAAATTAACATTGATGTCCGAATCTCTCCGAAATGACGGCCGTATTTGGGTCCCTAAAAATATTGAAGATGTTGAAGCCATCAAACAAGGGACGAAAAAACCGACGGATTTAACTGAAGATGAGCGTGATTATTATTTAGAAAGACGCTATCCTTCTTTCGGAAACTTAGTGCCTCGAGATGTTGCATCTCGAGCAGCCAAAGAGAGATGCGATGCAGGTTATGGTGTTAACGCAACAGGTGAAGCCGTTTATTTAGACTTTGCTGCTGCCATCGAGCGTTATGGAAAAGAGCAAGCGCATGTTCAACATGTGGAAAGCCCAACTGCAGAAGATATTTATAAATTAGGAAAGGGCGTTGTCGAAGGTAAATACGGGAATTTATTCCAGATGTATTATAAAATTACGGATGACAACCCATACGAAACGCCGATGAAAATTTATCCTGCCGTGCATTACACCATGGGTGGAGTATGGGTAGACTATAATTTGATGAGCACAATTCCTGGTTGCTATGTGGCTGGAGAGGCTAACTTCTCAGACCATGGAGCCAACCGACTGGGCGCTTCCGCTTTGATGCAAGGTTTAGCAGATGGATATTTCGTTTTACCCTATACAATTGGTGATTATCTCGCAGATGATATTCGTACTGGAGCAATCCCAACGGATACAACAGAATTTGATGAAGCTGAAAATGCTGTTCGTTCTCATTTAGAGCGCTTAATTGATGTGCAGGGAACAAAATCTGTAGATTATTTTCACAAACGCTTGGGTAAAGTAATGTGGAATAACGTTGGAATGGCTAGAAATGAGAAAGATTTAAATTCTGCTATACTTGAAATTCAAAATATTCGAAATGAATTTTACTCGAACGTTCGTATACCAGGCAAAATAGATGAACTGAATCCAGAATTGGAAAAAGCAGGTCGCGTTGCCGATTTTTTAGAACTAGGTGAATTGATGGCAATTGATGCTTTGAGCAGAAACGAATCGTGTGGCGGTCACTTTCGTGAGGAATCACAAACTCCCGAAGGAGAAGCACAGCGAAAAGACGACGAATATGGGTATGTGGCGTCTTGGGAATATTCAGGAAACCCTTCTGAACCGAAACTTCACAAAGAAGATTTGGTGTTTGAAAATATTAAGTTGGTACAAAGAAGTTATAAATAGTTATTATAGACTGAAGGACTTAAAACTTCAGGACATAAGACGTTTCATCGTCATTAAGTCTTGAGTCATTAAATCCTGAGTCCAAAACAAAAAAACATGAAACTGAATTTAAAAATTTGGAGACAAAACGGCCCACAGGACAAAGGAGAAATGAAAACATACCCTATCGATGGTGTCGATGGAGATATGTCTTTCCTTGAGATGATGGATATGCTCAATAATCAACTTGTCGAGTCTGGAGAAAGCCCCGTTGCCTTTGACCATGATTGTCGTGAAGGAATTTGTGGAATGTGTTCATTGTACATCAACGGCGAAGCGCATGGGCCTGATAGAGGAGTAACGACTTGCCAATTGCACATGCGTAAATTCAACGATGGTGACACAATTTATATTGAACCTTGGCGCGCAAAAGCATTTCCAGTAATCAAAGATTTAGTAGTTGATCGCTCATCATTTGATAGAATCATGAATTCGGGCGGCTTCGTTTCTGTCAATACATCGGGAAATACGGTAGATGCAAATTCTATTCCTATTCCAAAAGATGATGCAGACAAAGCTTTTGAAGCAGCGACCTGTATTGGATGTGGAGCCTGTGTTGCCAGCTGTAAAAATGCATCAGCTATGTTGTTTGTTTCTGCGAAGGTCTCTCAATTATCTTTATTGCCACAAGGAAAGGTAGAGGCAAAAGAACGGGTTTTAAACATGGTTCAAACCATGGATGATGAAGGATTTGGAAATTGCACAAACACAGGAGCATGTGAAGTTGAATGTCCAAAAGGAATTTCTTTGGAAAATATTGCACGCATGAATCGCGAATATTTAAAGGGTGCTTTAACTAAGTAATTGTTGTTCAGCCCCTAACACTTTATAGCGTTAGGGGTTTGTTTTTCCAACCATTTTAATATAATATTCGTTTGGTATTAAATAATTCTTAATTTTAGAACGATTTTAAATTAATCTCTTAATTATGAAAAAACTTTTACTTAGCGTGATTGCTTTAGCGGCTTTCACAATTCAAACAAACGCCCAAATTATTGTGCGTGGTATTTCACCAGCGTCAATTGTTGGTAACAAACCATTTACATGGGCGGACAACTGGGGAGCGACTCCAGATTTTAACATCCCAGGAGTTTATGTACAAGATACGTTAGTCCTTGCGGAAGATGGTACTCCGGGATGGGATTCAACGGTGGCAATTCCACACACAAAATCTCAAGAAGGATGCTCTCCTTTAATTAACGCATCTGCTGTTGCTGGTAAAATTGCAGTCGTTTACAGGGGGACTTGTGAATTTGGTGCTAAAGCATTAAATGCACAAAATGCCGGCGCAGTTGCTTTAATCATCATTAACCGTGATCCAGACCCAGTAGGAATGGGAGGCGGAACAAATGGAGCATCTATTACTATTCCTGTTGTAATGATTGGAAGTGGAAAAGGGTTGGATATCACAACGGCAATGCTTGCAGGTGACGTAGTTATGTTTTTAGGCAACAAAGTAGGCACCTTGGCAAATGATTTAGTAATTAACAGTGAGTATGCAAAAATTCCTGTAGAAACGGGAACATCGAACTTGTTATCGGATAACGTTTTCAGTCCGGCTGTGCGTGTATTTAACTACGGTAGTGCTGATCAACCAGGTGTAAGTATCAAATTGGATGTTATCGGTCCTGGTCTTGCTGGTCCTTCTGTTTATTCAAACACTATTTCTGCAGGAACTATCGTTGCAGGAGACTCAGCAGAGGTTGTTGAAGCAGGCACAAACTCGTTTCCAAATTTAGATATTGCAACATTGGCTAACGGTGAGTATTTCTTGAAGTACACTGCATACTCTTCTTTAGGTGATGATGATTCCTCTGATAATTCATATTCTTCTTCTTTCAAGTTGAATTTCTTCTTCCTTTCTAAGTCGAAATTAGATGCAAACAATGATCCTGTTCACACAACGTATCCACAAAACACCTCTAATCCTGGCGCTTATGATGCCTGTATGACGTTCACAAACCCTGCAGCCTCTGATATAATGGTAACAGGTATTAAGTTTGTTCCGAGTGCAGATACTGCAGTTTACGACATGACTGGTGAAGAAATTGCTCTTTCGATTTATGAATGGACAACACCAAATGATGAAACAACAATTGTTTACCCCCCTGTAGCTTCTGTTTCTGCTTATCTTGCTAGTAACTCTGTAAACCGAACGTCAGTATATCAAGCGTTGACATATCCTGTTGGCCTGCAAGATGACGTAGTGTACTTAGCTTGTGCTACAAGTTCAGAAATTTCAAATGTTGTATTTGGATATGATGGTGATATCAACTTTGACGGAACAATAAACTATGATATCTTAACTACATCAGCTATTCAAATCGCTGGTACTTGGTACACAGCTGGTTGGTCAGGAACTAATGCTTTAAGTCTTGCGCTTGAAGTTGCTCCTAACACAATTGGATTAGACGAAAATATTTTGTTGAGCGCAGTTGCATACCCTAACCCAACTAACGATGAGTTAAATATTCGCGTTAATGCTGAAGGAACTGCAAC
Source organism: Flavobacteriales bacterium UBA2040 (assembly GCA_002332715.1). Classification (GTDB taxonomy): domain Bacteria; phylum Bacteroidota; class Bacteroidia; order Flavobacteriales_D; family Crocinitomicaceae; genus UBA2040. The sequence goes on along the minus strand of DDBE01000043.1, from coordinate 753 downwards.
AATTACTTTCACTGATCTTTCAGGAAAAGTTGTTTCTACTCGTTCTATGTTCATCAATAACGGCACTGCTACTGTAAACACAAGCAAACTTGCTTCTGGTGCTTACATTGCAAACATTGTTACTGCGAACGGGGCTTCAGCAAAAATCAATGTAATCAAGAAATAAGAATACATTTCTTACAATGAAACAAAAGGTCTCGGCAATATTGCCGA
>DDBE01000043.1:0-278 GCA_002332715.1 Flavobacteriales bacterium UBA2040 | reverse complement strand
GGTCTCGGCAATATTGCCGAGACCTTTTTACTTTTAGCTAAAAGTGAAGCTTCTATTCTGAACAAATTAGACAGTCAAACAGAATTAAAAAAAGGGGTTGTTTTGATCTATCAGTATTCAGACGGTTCGATAGAAAAAAGGTGATATTCGAGTAATAAACTGTTTTTTAATAATCTAAAAAGTAAAGCCTACCAAAAGCTCGAATATAGAAACCAAACCTAGCTTAGAGTTTTTCAGTATTTTAGCGAAATCGTAAAGAAAAACATATGAAACATTCA
>DDBE01000084.1:13118-14059 GCA_002332715.1 Flavobacteriales bacterium UBA2040 | reverse complement strand
CATTTTTTAGAAGCTCGAATTTGTCGTGTGGATGGCGAAGAGGGAGGGGGAATGACCTACGCAACGACCTATTTATGTGAAAACCAGGAAGTTTTCGATGAGTATGAGGCAAAACATGCGGCTGCTTTACGCAGAGAATTCAACGAAATGTGGGCCGGAAAATTCGCTGCTTTTCGAACGTTTTTAAATGTAGTTGAAGAATTCAAACGATGAGCGTTCAACCCAAAAAACACCTCGGACAACATTTCCTGACGGATAAAAACATGTGTCGAAAAATTGCCGATCAATTCATAGAAAGTCACGATTGTCACAATGTTTTGGAAATAGGCCCAGGAATGGGTGCGTTAACCGATTTTTTATTGAAAAGAGAAGGGTTAAACGTAAAAGTGATGGAAATAGATAGAGATTCTGTTGCTTATTTGGAAGAACACAAGCCCAAGTTAAAAGACAAAATTTACTCAGCAGATTTTCTGAAAACGGACATCACTCAACTTTTTGACGGGGAACCATTCGCAGTAGTTGGAAATTTCCCCTACAATATCTCTTCTCAAATCATATTCAAATGTATAGAGAACAGAGATTTGGTGCCTGAAATTATGGGCATGTTCCAAAAAGAAATGGCAGAACGTATAGCTGAAAAACCAGGGACAAAAGTGTACGGAATCATCTCTGTTCTCACCCAAGCTTTTTACGACATAGAATACTGTTTTACTGTTGATGCACAGATGTTTAATCCACCACCAAAAGTGCAATCGGGTGTCATTCGTTGTGTCAGAAACAGCACCCAAAAATTGGCTTGTGACGAAAAATTATTCATCCAAATCGTAAAAGCGAGTTTCAACCAGCGCAGAAAAACAATCCGAAATTCGGTAAAAGGATTTTTGAAAGGCAATGTTGTAGAAGGCCCAATTTTCACTTTACGACCAGAAAGATTAAGCGTG
>DDBE01000084.1:9493-12757 GCA_002332715.1 Flavobacteriales bacterium UBA2040 | reverse complement strand
GGCTTGTTTTATGTAAAATTTTGATAGAACTCCTCTGCGTGCTCCGCGATAAAAACCTTAACCAAGTTTCTCCGAAACACCCGAACCTTCGGCCTCCGAAAAATTCAGCATTTGTTTCACCGTTTTCACGATTCCCATTTTATCGAATCCACATTCTGCCCACAATTCTTTTTGGGTTCCATGGTGAACGTATCTATCTGGAATTCCAAGACGAACAACTTGCGCAGAATAATTATGCTCGGCCATAAATTCAATAACTGCAGAACCAAATCCACCCATTACTGTTCCGTCCTCAACCGTAATTACTTTTTTGAATTTTGAAAAAACTTCATGCAACATTACCTCGTCGATTGGTTTTACAAAACGCATATCGTAATGCGCTACAGACATTCCCGTAGCTTTCATTTCGGCGATTGCTTCAATGGCAAAATTTCCAGGGTGACCAATGGTCAATATCGCTAAGTCGGAACCGTTGGTCAACTTGCGACCTGTTCCCACTTTAATTTCTTTCATGGCCGTTTTCCATTCCGTTATTACTCCTTTTCCTCGAGGGTAACGAATACTGAACGGACCTTTGTTTTCCAATTGCGAGGTGAACATCATGTTTCGCAATTCAGATTCATTCATCGGTGCAGAAACAACCATGTTTGGAACACATCGCATGTACGCTAAATCGTAAGCTCCGTGATGCGTAGCACCATCAGCTCCAACTAATCCACCCCGATCCAAACAGAAAACAACATTTAGATTTTGTAGAGCAACATCATGTAATACCTGATCGTATGCACGCTGCATGAACGACGAATAAATATTGCAAAACGGCACCAGACCTTGTGTCGCCAATCCAGCTGAAAAGGTAACGGCATGTTGTTCGGCAATGCCCACATCAAACGCACGATTCGGCATGGCTTTCATCATGATATTCAAGGAACATCCAGAAGGCATGGCAGGCGTAACACCCATAATTTTTTCGTTCTTTTCGGCCAATTCAACTATCGTATGACCAAAAACATCTTGATATTTTGGTGGCTCCGGTTGTTTCGGAACAATCTTTACGATTTCACCGGTCTCCTTATTAAACACACCTGGCGCATGCCATTGTGTCGGATTTCCTTCTTCGGCAAACTTATAACCAGCTCCCTTTCGTGTAATACAATGCAAAATTTTCGGACCAGGAATGTCTTTTAAATCTTCTAATATTTTTGCCATTCCGATAGCATCATGCCCGTCAACTGGACCGAAATAACGGAATTTCAAGGATTCAAATAAGTTACTCTCCTTCATCAAACCTGTCTTCATCGCATTCGATATTTTCGAAGCAATGGTTTGCGCATCCGGACCAAATTTGGATATTTTCCCGAGTAATTTCCATATATCGTCTTTTACTTTGTTGTACGTATGCGAAGTAGTAATGTCGGTCAAATATTGGTTCAATGCGCCAACGTTCGGGTCAATCGACATACAATTATCGTTCAAAATCACTAACAAATTGGCATTTTTTTCAAATCCAGCGTGATTCATTCCTTCGAAAGCCAATCCGGCTGTCATAGCGCCATCACCTATTACAGCAATGTGTTGACGATCTTTTTCGCCCATATAATTGTTGGCAACCGCCATACCAAGAGCTGCAGAAATGGAAGTAGAACTGTGACCAACACCGAAGGTATCAAATTCACTTTCAGAACGTTTAGGGAAACCAGAAATACCGCCTTTATTTCTATTGGTATGAAAAACACCACGTCGACCTGTTAGGATTTTGTGTCCATAAGCTTGATGACCAACATCCCAAACCAACTGATCGTACGGTGTATTGAAAACATAATGCAAGGCAACCGTCATTTCAACTACGCCAAGGCTTGCGCCGAAGTGAGAATTTCCAATTTCAGAGATTACATCAACTATGTATTGACGCAATTCTTCTGAAACCTGCGGTAAATCGTCCACAGAAAAATTCTTACGAAGATCTTCGGGCAAATTTATTTTTTCGAGAAACGGTCCAGGCTTGTATGTGTGCATTTTCTGAAATCTATTACAAACTTATTGGTAATTGGTCTAGTAACCAACAAGTGAGACTTTTATTTTGTTCGGAGTGTTAAATTTTGGGAAATATGTTGGGTGTTCCGAATGCTGAGGCGCAGAGAACGCCGAGGGGGTTTTCAAGTCAGCATAAGAACTATTACTGCACAAACTCCGCGTTTTCAGGGCCTCTGCATTCAAATAAATCTGCGCAGAGCACCAACAATCCCATTCACATCCTGATCCATCATACACCCAAAATGCTTCTTCGGACAAGCCGGATACCCAATTTTGGAACACGGTCGACAAGACAGCTCTTTCACTTCATGAATCGAGTAAAATTCTGGTTTTTTTGGAAAATATGGATACATTCCTAATTCGGGAACGGTATTTCCCCAAACAGAAACGACAGGGACCTCAAAACAAGAAGCAATGTGCATTAACCCCGTATCATGCGTCATTAAAACAGAAGCTTGTTTAACAATGGAAGCGCTTTGCTGCAGGTTAAATTTCCCACAGGGATTAATGATGGTTTTGTTTTTCAATTGAGCAACAATTTCATTTCCCTTGGCTTCGTCTTCCGATCCACCTATAAGCACAATGGGTAGATCAATTTCATTTAGAATTTCAACAAATTTTTCCGTCGGCAAAGATTTTGTGGCAAATTGCGCGCCAATTGCAACGCCAATATATTTTTCAGAATTCAGCTTCAATTTCTTCTGAACATTGACTTCATTTTCTTCAGAAATATAAAATTCACAGGGCAAATCATCTTTTTTTACACCTAGAGATTCCACCGTTTCCATATACCGATCCACGATGTGAACCTTCGGCATTTTATCCATTTTGAGGTTCACCAACATCCATTTCCGCACATTTAATTTCTTGAACGATTCAGACGGTTTCCCCAATTTTTTCTTTAGGGCAAGGGTTCGAACGTTGTGGTGTAAATCGATTATTTGATCAAAATTCTCTGTTTTTAACTCGTCGAGAATTTCATCTATTGATTTTTCTATTGTCCAGAGTTTATCAATTCGAGGATTGTTTTCGAGCAGTGCAGAAAACTTTGTTTTAGTGAGATAATGAATTTCAACATCCTTCAATTGTTCTTTCAATCCACGCAAAACGGGTGTCGTCAAAACGATATCGCCGATGGAACTGAAACGAACTATTAGGATTTTCATGCGTCAAAAATAGATATTTATGTGGCGATTAAGTTATTGTTCATACTTTTTTGTCCAGAAGCAC
>DDBE01000084.1:1258-9124 GCA_002332715.1 Flavobacteriales bacterium UBA2040 | reverse complement strand
AAAAAATTCAGAAATGGGAAGAGCGTTTGAATACCGTAGAGCAGCAAAAGAAAAGCGTTGGGACAAAATGTCGAAATTGTTTCCTCGATTGGGGAAAGCGATTACGATGGCGGCCAAAGAAGGTGGCGAAGATCCAGCTATGAACGGGTCGTTACGCTCAGCGATTCAAAATGCGAAGGCCCAAAACATGCCGAAAGACAATATTGAAGCGGCTATCAAAAGAGCTTCGGCGAAGGATGTTGAAGCATTCCACGAAATTATTTACGAAGGAAAAGGACCTCACGGTGTTTTGGTCTTTATGGAATGCGCAACAGACAATCCAACGCGAACAGTGGCGAATGTAAAATCGTATTTTAATAAAGCGAATGGAGCTATTGTAGCAACGGGTTCATTGGAATTTATGTTCAACCGCAAATGCATCTTCGAGATTGAAAAAGCGGAAGGAATGGACCCAGAGGAATTGGAGCTTGAACTAATCGATGCTGGTTTGGAAGAAATCGAAGTTTTGGAAGATAAATTCGTGATTTATGGCGACTACACGTCTTTCGGAACTCTGGCGACGGCCTTGGAAGAAAAAGGAATTGAGCCAACAAAATCGAATTTGGAGCGTATTCCAACTTCACCCGTTGAGTTTTCTGACGAACAATTGGTCGATATTGAAAAAATGTTAGATAAAATCGAAGACGATGACGACATTCAACAAGTTTTCACCAACATTGCCTAATTAATTTATCGAGAATTCATAAATTTATGCTTTGATACAATAAAATCGGGCTTTTCCGTTTTATTGTTAGTCAAGAAAACCAGTTTAATGATTAATTTTTTCAGATTCAGTATAGGAGCAGCTTTGCTCCTTTTTGTTCTTATTGCGTGCAACCCAGCTAAGAATACGGCTGTCAATCGCTTTTATCATAGCACCACTTCGCACTACAATGGATATTTCAACGCCAATTTATTGTTGGATCAAGCCTTGTCGGATTACCGAAGAAATGTAGTGGAGGATTATTACACCTTGCTTCCTCTTCAGAATTATCCAGATACGGGCGCTGTTAAAAATTTGTACCCTGCGATTGACACTGCCATTGCGAAATGCACAAAAGTGATTCAGAATCACAGCATGCCGGGTAGTGCACGTCCTTCGAGAAAGAAAGAAGAAAACAATAATTACATTGATGAAAACTGGACCACGGTTGGTCGCGCAAGTTATATCCGTAGAGATTATGAACAAGCGATGAAGAACTTCATGTTCATCAAGAAGTTTTACACCAATGACGAGTCTAATTTTGTCGGCGAATTGTGGATGGCAAAAACGAATCTTGTTCTTGGAAAATATACTGAAGCTGGATTCAACTTGGACATTCTCGACCAAGCATTGATTTCAGAAAAGGAAGCAGCAAAACAAAAGACGTTCAAAAATTTCAATAAGAATTTAAAGAAATCGAAGAAACAAAAGGAAAAGGATAAAGAGGAAGAAGTGGCGACTGTGCCGAAAGGAATTTATCCAGAAATGTACTTGACCAAAGCGGAATTGAATTTGATTCGTGGCGAAAACGAAGAGGCGATTGCAAATTTGAATTTAGCAGCAAAATATATAAAACGCAAGGCCGACAAAGCAAGAGTTTATTTTATTTTGGGTCAGTTGAATGAAGAAGGGGGGAATGCGTCAGCAGCTATTGCCAATTACACCAAAGTTTTAAAGAGTAACGCACCTTATGAAATGGCATTTAGCGCTCGATTGAAAAGAGCATTTTTAGGCGGAAGCGACAAGTTAATCAAGGACTTAAACAAGATGTTGGATGATCCGAAAAATGCAGAATTCAAGGATCAAATTTATTACGCATTGGCCAATATTGAATTATCAAAAGGGAATGAACCTCAAGCTGTGCATTATTTAACAGAATCAGCGTTTTATAGCACGACGAACAGCCGCCAAAAAGGGATGGCATATGAGAAAATGGGTAATTTGCGTTTTGCGAAGAAAGACTATATACCAGCTCAGAAATATTATGATTCGTGTGCAAGAGTTATAAATGGTAAATACCCAAATGCCGAAGCCATACGTAACAAAGCATCCAAATTAAGAGAATTAGTGCAAGCGGTTGAGCTAGCGCAATTTGAAGATAGTGTTCAACGAATTGCAGGTATGAGTGAGTCCGATCAATTGACGTATTTAGAGGAAGTTGGAAAGACCTTAAAATCCAGAGAAGAAGAAAGAAAAAAACGTGAGGCTGAAAAGCTAATTGCACTTCAGAAAAATCAGAATGCATTCAACCAAACTCAAAGTGGCAGTAAGTTTATCTTCACCAATGCCAAAGCTCGTGCGGAGGGATTTGAAGATTTTAAAAGACTTTGGGGCGATCGAACTAATGAAGATGATTGGCGACGAAGTGACAAAATTGTCATTGCAACGTTTATCGATGAAAATGGAATAGAAGTACTGGTCGACAGCGCTGAGGTGGTGGACGAACCCACAGATCCATATAGTATAGAAGCATTATCGAAAAACATTCCGAAGGGAGATTCAGCCATTTTAGCCTCGCAAAACAGATTGGTCAAAGCGCGATATGCGGCGGGAATAATTTACAAGGACCAATTGAACGAAGCAAAATTAGCGACAGATCAGTTTACAGCAGTGGTGGAAAAAGATTTCGAAACGGATTATAAGGCAATGTCAGCTTTTCAGATGTATCGAATGAATGAAGCCACGAATAGATCGGAAGCGGACATTCATAAGAGTTATATATTGAATTATTACCCGAATTCTGATTACGCCTGCTATTTGCGCGATCCAGATTGTTTCGTGAAGAAAAAAGAGTACGAAGCAAAAGCGCAAAAGGATTACGTGTATACGCTGAGCAGATATAGTCAAGGTTTGTATTATCCTGCGCTGGTGAGTGCCGAAGAAGTGCTTTTGAATGAACCTGAAAACGAGTATCGATCGAAATATATGTTGTTAAAGGCTATGTGTCAAGGAAAATTAAATCCAGAAAAAACAACATTATTACCGACTTTGAATTTAATTACAAAAGAATTCCCTAAAACGACAGAAGCAATACGAGCTCAGGAAATGATAGATATAATAAAAAACGGTTTCTCTAAGTTTGAACTGGTAGATTTTACAAAAAAATCTTTGTATACCTACGATGACAAATTGGAGCACTTTGTTTTAATTTTCATTCCTAAAGATGACAACTCGAGTTTATCCAAGAATAAAATCGTCGATTTCAACATAGAGTTCTACTCCAGAGCTAAATTAAAGGTAAGTTCGAAGATATATGGAGACGACCAAAGCATCGTGGTTATAGATAAATTTGAAAATGATTTGGAGGCAAAGGAATATATGCGGACCTTTAAAGCCACAAGAAAGCATTTGATGGATCTTCAAGTTGCTAAGACAACTTTAATTACTCTACCTAATTTGAAAACACTTTTTGAAACGCAAAAACTAAATGAATACGAAATGTTTTGCGAAGAGTATTATTAGAATAATAACTGGATAAGATGATGGGAAAGAAGAATAACAGCGGAAATTTTGAAGCACCAGATCGACTGAACAGGTTGGTTGAAGGAGCAAAAATCATAGGGGAATTAATTACTGATTCTAGTATACGAATTGACGGTGAGGTTCAAGGCAATATTGCTTGTGCCGGCAAAGTCTTGATTGGTGAAAATGCTGTCATTAAAGGAAATTTGACCTGCAAAGAAGCCGATGTTGAAGGCCGAATTACGGGAAATCTTAATGTAGAAGCACTTTTAACTTTGCGTGAAAAATCTAAGATTGAAGGGGATATTTCTACAGCAAAAATTGAAATTCATCAAGGAGCTATTTTCATGGGTAATTGCTCAATGGGTGGCGCAGTGTCTTCTAGACCGAAGCAAAAAACGCAATCTGAGAATCAACCAGATATCGTTTATTAATGAGTAAGTCCTCTTCTCCCATGAAGAAATACGCCCGATTTTCGGGAATTGTAATTCAGATGGGAGTGATTATTGGGCTGTTTTCATGGCTCGGCACTTATTTAGATGATAGGTATAAAACAGAAAACATTTGGGCCATCGTTTTGGCGCTAAGTGGCGTCTTTTTGGCGATGTATTTAGTTATAAAAGAAGTCATAAACAGCAGCAAGGAAGATGAATAAATTAGCACTTTATAATGTGTTGAGCTTAACTGGATTTATTGCTCTTGCCTTCGTGATTATCAAAATGTTTGTCCCAAATTTAAATTTAAAAATTTTATTTCTCGGCCTTTTTGCAAGTTGGCTCATACTGATGGTCGGCGTTCAAATCGTTCACTTTAAATTCAAAGAAGGTCAGTTTATCAACCGGTTTTTAATGGCCACTGTTTTTCAAATTTTAGCTTTCTTGGGATTAGCTGTTTATATGATATTTAGTAATATACAAGCCTCCCCAAACATTCTTTTAAGTGTTGTTTTCACGCACATGGCGGGATTATTTATTCAAACCATCTTCTTTTTAAAGCAAAGTCAAAAGGCGGTTTAAATCACGGAACATAACTCAGTAGGTTTTTTTATTTCACCTAAACTTTTTTCGTTTTAATTTGTTTTGATTAAAAAACAATCATTATATTTGATTAATATTTCGTCAAAATGAAACATTTAAAAGTAGGAGATAAGGCGCCAAGTTGGTCTGGAAAGGATCAAAACGGTAAGGCTATAAACCAAAAAAGCTACGAAGGAAAGAAGGCTGTTGTCTATTTTTATCCCAAAGACAATACACCTGGATGCACAACGCAAGCTTGTAATATTCGAGATAATTGGTCTGAACTTCAAAAAAAGGGTATTGAAGTAATAGGAGTAAGCGCCGATTCAGAGAAAAGCCACCAGAAGTTTGTCGATAAGTTTCAATTGCCATTTGCCTTAGTTGCGGACGAGCAAAAAGAAATGATAGAAACGTTTGGAGTTTGGGGCGAGAAAAAATTTATGGGGAAAATTTATGATGGCATTCATCGTACCACCTTTGTTTTAGATGAAACGGGTACAATCAAGGGAATTATCGACAAGCCAAAAACCAAAGCTCATACCGAAGAAATTTTAAAAATATTTAAGGAAGAATAGAACAACGTAAATAGTTTACGGCCTGATGAATAATCTTTGTACCGTTCAATATATAAATTAAACCATTCCGCCTTGGTGGAAAACTAAACATAACCGATATGTCAGATAAAAAAGAAGTAAACGCAGAAAAATTGAAAGCACTCCAATTAACAATGGACAAGCTTGACAAGACTTACGGCAAAGGAACCGTGATGAAACTCGGAGACAATCCAGTTGCTAATGTAGAAGTAATTCCAACGGGTTCTTTGACCTTGGATTTAGCATTGGGAATCAATGGATTTCCCAAAGGAAGAGTAGTTGAAATATACGGTCCAGAATCGTCGGGAAAAACGACCTTGGCCATACACGCCATAGCGGAATGTCAAAAAAAAGGTGGAATAGCAGCTTTTATTGATGCAGAGCATGCTTTTGATCAGTTTTATGCGCAAAAATTAGGTGTTGATATCGACAATTTGATTATCTCTCAACCGGACAATGGTGAGCAAGCATTAGAAATTGCGGATAATTTGATTCGCTCGGGAGCAGTTGATATTGTGGTAATAGATTCAGTTGCTGCATTAACACCTAAAGCGGAGATTGAAGGTGAAATGGGTGATTCTCAAATGGGACTTCAAGCAAGATTGATGTCTAAGGCATTACGTAAACTAACGGGTTCTATTAATAAAGCTGGAACTTGCTGTATTTTCATCAACCAGCTCCGTGAGAAAATTGGCGTGATGTTCGGAAATCCAGAAACAACATCAGGTGGAAACGCTTTGAAGTTCTACTCTTCAGTTCGATTGGACATTCGTCGTTCAACACAGATTAAGGATGGAGACGAAGTTATTGGAAACCGCGTGAAAGTAAAAGTTGTGAAAAACAAAGTAGCTCCGCCTTTCAGAAGAGCAGAATTTGACATTATGTATGGAGGTGGAATCTCTAAAGTTGGTGAGATTATAGACCTTGGAGTTGAATTAAACATTGTCAACAAAAGTGGCTCTTGGTTCTCGTATGGAGAAACGAAACTTGGACAAGGAAGAGACGCTGTAAAACAATTAGTACTGGACAACCCAGAACTAATGGAGGAATTAGAATCTAGAATTAAAGAAGCTCTTAGTCCTACAAGCCAACCCGAGCTAGTAGAATAAACTAACTGCATATCGGAAGATGGCATCCAGAAATGGGTGTCATTTTTTTTTGCCTTAAACCTTTTGGCAATGATGAGTTAAAGTGCTAAATTTGATAGAATTCAACCAAAAACATGATGAAACTTACCTATATCGGCGCGATGTTCTGTGCGCTTATTTCTTTTTCTGCTGTCTCTCAGAATTTTTTTCAAGACTTCACCCCAACTCAAAATCAGATAAATAATCAAGTCATTAAGACGACAAAATCAACCTACTACACTGTTGATTTGTCTGCAATGATAAGCGCCATTCAATCAGCTCCATATAGAGAGAATGTAGATTTGGGTAACTCGACTTTCTTCATTCAGCTTCCGAATTTGACCGGTGGTTTCAAGACATACAAAGTATTACGGAACCAAATCATGCATCCACAGTTGAATGTTTTGTATCCAGATATTTTGACTTTTGATGGAGTAAATGTTTCCAATGTATTGGAGAAAGTAAAGTTGGATATTACACCACAAGGTTTTCATGCCATGATAACTTCACCGGGTCATTCAACCATTTTCATAGACCCAATTCACAGTGCGCTCCCAAATAAGGTAATGGCTTATTACAAAAAGGACTTTTACACGAATAAGCAAATGTCATGTGAATTTGAATCGCGAGAGGAGAAATTGACAAAATTGATTACTTCCGATGCTTCTCCAGAATATGGCACGTGTCAATTAAGAACATATAGATTGGCCTTGGCTGCAACTGCTGAATACACCGCATATCATACAAACGCGACACTTGCTGCCGCTGCACAAGTAACAACTATGAATAGAGTAAATGGTGTTTTTGAAAGGGATATCGCTATTACAATGACACTAGTTCCAAACAATAATTTATTGATTTACACCAATGCGAGTACTGATCCATACACAAATGGAAACGCAGGAGCTATGATAAATCAGAATGTCACTGCTTGTAATGGGCAAATTGGTTCAACAAACTTCGATATTGGCCATGTTTTCGGAACCAATTCAGGAGGATTGGCTGGTTTAGGAGTTGTTTGTGGTTCAAATAAGGCAAGAGGAGTTACTGGTAGTAGCAACCCAGTTGGTGATCCGTTTGATATCGACTATGTAGCACATGAAATGGGACACCAATTCAATGCAAATCATACGCAAAACAACAATTGCAACCGAAATAACCCAACAGCGGTTGAACCGGGTAGCGCTAGTACAATAATGGGTTACGCAGGAATTTGCTCACCGAATGTTCAAAGCAATAGTGATGATCATTTTCATGGGATTAACTTGAGTGAAATTCATAATTTGATAACTAGTACCTCACATACTTGTCCAGTTCTCACTACCTTAATGAATTCAGCACCAGTGATTACTGCTGGTCCAACAACTGTTTACGTTCCCGTTAGTACACCTTTTGCATTGAATTGCATCGCTACGGATGTTAATGGGGATACATTGACCTATAATTGGGAACAAACGGATAATCAAGTGAGCACACAACCCCCAGTTTCGACATCAACTGGCGGACCAAATTTTAGAAGTTTACCTTCCAGTACCAATCCAACTCGTTATTTTCCAAAATTAGTTGATTTGGCAGCTGGTGGTCCTTTTACTTGGGAAGTGGTGCCTAGTGTTGCGCGTACAATGAATTTCAGATGTTCTGTTCGA
>DDBE01000084.1:687-995 GCA_002332715.1 Flavobacteriales bacterium UBA2040 | reverse complement strand
ATGAATTTCAGATGTTCTGTTCGAGACAATTCAGCGGGACCAGGTGGATGCAGTGATCATGTCAATGTAGCGGTAACATCCGTTGCTGCGGCTGGTCCATTTGTAGTTACTTATCCAAACGCAAACGGAATTATTTGGGCTGGGTCTTCAACTCAGACTGTTACATGGTCCGTTGCAAATACGACAGCTGCTCCAATCAGCGCTGCAACCGTAGATATTTATCTATCTACAGATGGCGGGCTTACTTTTCCAACCCTTCTTTTAGCTGGAACGACGAATGACGGTTCACAGGCAATAACAGTTCCAAG
>DDBE01000084.1:0-387 GCA_002332715.1 Flavobacteriales bacterium UBA2040 | reverse complement strand
ACAGCAACAACAACTGCGCGAATCATGGTGATTTCAGCAGCAGGAATATTCTTCGATATTTCAAATAATAATTTCGAAATAACGGCGTCTACATTTGATTATGTATTGAACGTCTCACCAACAAACCTTTCCGTTTGTCAAGGGGCAAATGGTGCATTCAATGTAACTTCTTCGTCAATTGGCGGATATTCAGCAGCAATAAATTTAAGTGCATTGAATGTTCCAGGTGGAGCTACGCCCGGATTTTCTTCTGCTACAATTACACCAGGACAACAATCGACATTAACCATTTCGAATGCTCCTGTCGGGTCTTATTCTATGACTATTGAAGGTAATTCAGGCGGGAACATTCATACTTTAGGTATAGTTTTGGATGTTTTGACAAAT
>DDBE01000198.1:9547-9723 GCA_002332715.1 Flavobacteriales bacterium UBA2040 | reverse complement strand
TGTGAAATTTGAGGAGTTGAAAAAATCAAACGAAGGGTTTGAAGTCAAAACCAAAGAGGAGATTTTTTCTGAAATGAGTAAAAGTTCCGAGGCGTTTTATTCTGCTCGATCTATCACAACTATTAGTATGTTGGCGATGTTGATTCTGTCTATTTTGTATAGTATTTTAGTTACTG
>DDBE01000198.1:6717-9357 GCA_002332715.1 Flavobacteriales bacterium UBA2040 | reverse complement strand
CTGCTCGATCTATCACAACTATCAGTATGTTGGCGATGTTGATTCTGTCTATTTTGTATAGTATTTTAGTTACTGCAGTGTATCGACGAATTGTTTTTAGGGATTGAACTTGGCTTTAATTCACAAAAAAGCTCCGAACTAAAATTAAGTTGTGCTGAATCAGCGGTTTAGTTATTCAAAAAATCCATATCACCCGCCTTCATCTGTGCATATGCCTTCGACAAATAAGCCAACATAACGCGCATCGCATCAAAGGCATCCTCTGTTTCCGCGCTAATTTCTTTCTTCTGAAGTCGCATCAATAATTTCATGTACATGGCATGAAAAGCAATCTCAATTTCGTTCTTGTCTTTTAAATTCGATTTTTCCTTGAACTCTTCTATCATCGGCAAAGCACGTTCGAACACCGCTTTGTATTTGTGATCGTCCTTTAAATTAATCAGCGTATTATGGAGGTAGGAAATCTCAATCATAATTTCCTGCAAATCGACCAAGTGTCCAGTAATTTGAATCCGCTGATCTTGCATGTCTAGTATCATTCCTGCGTACCATTTTCGATACGTTTCCGTGAAACTAGCATTGGGAATATGTGACTTAACGTAATTCTCCATAATCACCTCCAAATCAAACTTATAGGCACGAATTACGTCCTCTATCTGGTACATATAGAGAATGTACTCAGCAATATTTTCTTTTTGTTTTTGTTGTGCTATTAGCATAGTCAATTATGAATTATTGAATTACGAATTTGAGGGATTACCGAATCTTAAATCTTCCTTTATGTTATTCCCACATGCGTAATTATTTCTCCATGTCTTTTTTGATTTCGTCTTGCTTCGCGTTTAGAAATTCAATGAAATCATTTGTCACATCCATATCTGGTTTGATATAGCCGAACTGACCACCCTTTGCGTGGAGCATCAAAATACTAATTTTGTTTTTCTCACAAAACTCTTGGCTATACACCTCCACTTTCTTTGAGATCTCCTCCATTTTATCGAACGCTTCTTTCTCAAGAGCGCCGCCTTTATTCTGCTGATAGTCTCCAATCTTCTGCTGCATAGACATTGCCTTTTGCTGAATACTTTGAAGTTCAACTTGAGCAAACTCACCTCTATCGGCCTTTTTACTGTTGCGCTCAACATACGACTGATATTCGCGCGTTAACCTATCCACTTCGTTTTGAAACGATTTTTGTTTCGCTTCCAATTTCGTTCTTTCCTCTTTTAGAAATGTGAAATTAGCATTCAAACTATCTTGGTAATAAAAAGCCATTTTCAAGTTTCCGGCTTTTACTTCCTGAACTTTAGCTGTAGTTGTTTCTTTGGCTTCTTTTTTCTTGTCACCACAAGATGCTAAAGTGATTAGTGCTATTGCCGCTAGGGTCAAAAATTTATTCATATTCTAATTTTTATGCTAAATTACTATTTATACTATTCTTTTGAAGGAATGCCTCTTCCCAATCGATGCGCATGCTCACGAAACGTTTCAAACAATTACTCAACAATTGAGGCGTCAACATGTTTTTCACTTCTTGCAAACTCATCACATCTGTTTCCCCAATTTTAAAAGTTTGCTCGAACTGTCCCAATTCAATTTTGAGCATGTATTTCGCATTGTAATTGAACAATTGAATCTTGTATCGTTCGTGGGGAATGTCTTCAATCAGTCTCATTTTTTTATATTTTATTATTAACGTTGACTTTTAACGTTGACATTGACCAATTCAGTCAACAGTCAACAGTTAACAGTCAATGGTCAATTTACATGTTCCGTCTATACTGCCCTCCTACTTGGAATAAGGCTTCTGTTATTTCTCCGAGTGAAGCAACTTTGCATGCCTCCATCAATTTCTCGAACATATTTTCATTTTTAATCGCCGCTTTCTGAATTTCTTCGATTCTTTCTATCGCCGAATTGGCATTTCCTTTGTGGAGATTGTTCAACATCGAAATCTGATATTGTTTTTCAGTTTCAGTCGCACGAATAACCTCTTTTTGCAGAACAGTCGGAGATCCTTTCGAACTCAAGAAAGTGTTCACGCCGATAATTGGAAATTCACCCGTGTGTTTCAAAGTCTCGTAATACAAAGATTCTTCTTGAATTTTCGAACGTTGATACATGGTTTCCATCGCACCGAGAACTCCACCTCTTTCAGTGATTCTATCAAACTCAGCTAATACAGCTGCTTCCACCAATTCTGTCAATTCTTCGATTATGAAAGAACCTTGCAGCGGATTTTCGTTTTTCGCTAAACCTAATTCACGATTAATAATCAATTGAATAGCCATTGCTCTGCGAACAGATTCTTCAGTCGGTGTTGTTATCGCCTCATCATATGCATTGGTATGCAGGGAGTTACAGTTATCGTAAATCGCGTACAAAGCTTGAAGTGTTGTACGGATGTCATTGAAATCAATCTCTTGGGCATGCAACGAACGTCCCGAAGTTTGAATGTGGTATTTCAACATTTGTGCTCGTGAATTGGCACCATATTTTCTTGATAAAGCTTTCGCCCAAACACGTCTTGCAACACGTCCAATCACCGCATATTCTGGATCAATTCCGTTAGAGAAAAAGAACGAAAGATTGGGCCCGAACTTGTCGATGTCCATGCCTCGGCTCAAGTAATACTCAACG
>DDBE01000198.1:0-6620 GCA_002332715.1 Flavobacteriales bacterium UBA2040 | reverse complement strand
TTTCAACATTTGTGCTCGTGAATTTGCACCGTACTTTCTAGACAAAGCTTTCGCCCATACACGTCTAGCAACACGTCCAATCACGGCATATTCTGGATCGATTCCGTTAGAGAAGAAGAACGAAAGATTGGGACCGAACTTATCGATGTCCATTCCTCGGCTCAAGTAATACTCAACGTAGGTAAATCCATTTGCCAAAGTAAAGGCCAATTGTGTTATAGGATTGGCTCCAGCTTCTGCAATATGGTAACCTGAAATAGAAACCGAATAAAAATTTCGAACGTTTTTCTCAATGAAGTATTCTTGCACATCACCCATCAAACGAAGGGCAAATTCAGTAGAGAATATACACGTATTTTGCGCTTGATCTTCCTTCAGAATGTCGGCTTGAACAGTACCTCTAACTTGCGATAATGTTTCTGTTTTGATTTTCTCGTAGACATCTGCCGGTAGAACCAAATCTCCAGTAACACCCAAAAGCATCAAACCAAGTCCGTCATTTCCTTCAGGCAAATCACCTTGATAATGAGGACGTTCAACTCCTTTGTCTTTATAGATGGCCGCAATTTTTGCTTCTACTTCTTTTTCTAATCCTTCTGCTTTGATGTATTTTTCACAATTCTGATCGATGGCAGCATTCATGAAGAAACCAAGCAACATTGGCGCTGGACCATTGATGGTCATAGAAACCGAAGTCATCGCATGCGACAAATCGAATCCAGAATACAATTTCTTCGCATCGTCCAAACAACAGATGGAAACTCCTGCATTTCCAATTTTTCCATAAATATCTGGTCGCAATCCTGGATCATTTCCGTAAAGCGTAACTGAATCGAAAGCCGTGGACAATCGTTTTGCTGGCATACCCAAACTCACATAATGAAAACGCTTGTTCGTTCTTTCTGGACCTCCTTCACCAGCGAACATACGCGTTGGGTCTTCTCCTTCTCTTTTGAAAGGAAATAATCCAGCGGTGTATGGAAATTCTCCAGGCACATTTTCTTGCAATGACCAACGAAGAATATCTCCCCAACCATTGAATTTCGGCATCGCTACCTTTGGAATTTGTTGGTGTGAAAGAGATTCAGTATGCGTATCCAAGTTCAAAACTTTGTCACGAACCTTAAATTCGAATATTGGATTTTTATACGCTTGTTTTTTCTCGTCCCATTTTTGAAGCAAGTCCCAATTTTTCGGGTCGAAATCTAATTTCACTTGTTCAAACAATTCTTGTAAACCTCTGATTAATCGATCTTTGTCTTCAATATCAGAAGCTTTCAAAGTATCGATAGAAGATTGCATACCGAACAATTTATCAGCCACAAGAACTTGGTCCTCTACCCATTTGTCGTACCCACGATTGTTCTCAGAAATCTCAGATAAATAACGTGTTCTATCTGGTGGAATCACAAAAATCTTCTCCGACATTTCCTTCGTGATTTCGAAAGTAGATTTCAAAGGTGCGTCCGTTTTCTCAACCACTTTATCCATGATGACCTTGTACAAAGAGTTCATTCCTGGATCGTTGAATTGCGAGGCGATGGTGCCATGAACAGGCATCGTATCCACATCCGAATCCCACAAATTGTGGTTGCGTTGGTATTGTTTTCTTACATCACGAAGCGCGTCGAGAGCTCCTCGTTTATCGAATTTATTGAGTGCGATCACATCGGCAAAATCCAACATGTCGATTTTCTCTAATTGCGTTGCAGCACCGTATTCAGGTGTCATCACGTACAAAGAAACATTTGAATGATCCATGATTTCCGTATCCGACTGACCGATTCCAGAAGTTTCGAGAATGATTAAATCGTATTCTGCAGCTTTCAAAACATTTATCGCTTCTGCCACATGTTTCGACAAAGCCAAATTGGATTGACGTGTCGCTAGGGAACGCATATAAACTCGATCGTTTTTGATTGAATTCATACGGATTCTATCACCCAACAAAGCACCACCTGTTTTTCTTTTGGACGGATCCACTGAAACAACGGCAATTGTTTTATCTGTAAAATCGACTAAAAATCGGCGAACCAATTCATCCACCAAAGAAGATTTTCCTGAACCACCCGTTCCCGTTATTCCTAAAACAGGTGTGCTTGATTCTTTTGCTAAAGCGGCTATCTTATCCAAAACAGTTTTCGCTTCCTCTGCAAAATTTTCTGCTGCAGAAATAATTCGAGCCATTGCTGGAATACTTTTCTCTTTGATGTAATCGATTTCATCTGTCAAGCCATTTCCAACGGGAAAGTCACTGTGCTGAATCATGTCGTTGATCATGCCTTGTAATCCCATCGAACGTCCATCATCCGGATGATACAAACGTGTGATTCCGTAGGCTTGAAGCTCAGCAATTTCAGACGGTAGAATGGTACCACCACCACCACCGAAAATTTTGATCTGGGGAGCACCTTTTTCAACCAATAAGTCACGCATGTATTTGAAATATTCCATGTGTCCACCTTGGTAAGATGTCATCGCAATTGCTTGCGCATCCTCCTGAATTGCACAATCCACCACTTCTTCGACTGAACGGTCGTGTCCCAAATGAATCACTTCGCATCCCGTTGCTTGAATAATTCTACGCATAATATTGATAGCTGCATCGTGTCCATCGAACAAAGATGCTGCGGTCACAATTCGAACTTTATTCTGTGGTTTATATGCCTCTACTCTTTCCATAAATGATAAAATCTTGACTTGAACAATCCTTCTGGATTCGGGTACAAAAGTACAAAAACGAGTGAAATAAATGACTTTTGGTTGATGGCTTTTTTAGAAATTACAATAATAAAAATCATTCTCTTTTTTAACCTTTTTAACCTTTTCCCACTTTCAAGCGTTAGTAGATGTATCTTTTGAAGAAAAAACCCGTAAACCGAATAATGAATAGATGTCCAATGGACATTTCCACCTGTTAATATGAGAAATTTTGCCCTGTTATCTTTATCGTTTTTAGTTGCATTTACTATAACCGCCCAAGGTCCACTTGATGGTTATTTTAAAGGCAGAAAAGTCTTAGACATAGCCGTGTCAGGCGGAGTGCAAACGGCCAATATGTACTATAAAGCAGATGGTCCTTTTGATTATTCAAGAACATTACCAATGGCTAGTGTATTCGCCGAATTGGGAATTACGGATAGGTTCGACGTAATTGCAACGCTACCCTTTATCAACGATAAACTTCAAGACATAGGCTTATACGCCAAAGTAAAATTGATTGATGCTCGACTATTTAGTCGCCCACTGACAATTGCGCCCGGTATTGGATTCTCCACTCCTGTTTCTAATTACAATACAGAAATAAAAAACGCCATTGGTCAAAGAGCAACTCAGTTCCATGGACACTTGATTGCCCAATCTACTCTTTTTGGTAACGTTAGTCTTCAACTACAAGGAGCATATCATTACGCCTTGGATCCTGTTCCCTCATCAATAACGGCATCGAGTAAACTAATATATTCAAAAGACAACTGGTATTTGGATTGTTGGTATGAATATCAAAAAGGACAAGGTGATATTGCATTTGGTGGAACAATACCCTTCAGTTCTTTCCGTGAATTTACAGTCGATTACAATAGAATTGGCGGAGTAGTTTATAGAGGATTGAACAACAACTGGGGAATTTTCGTCAATGCATCAACAATTCTAAACGGTTTGGATACTTTCAATACCACAACAGTAATGGGTGGATTCGTTAAAAAATTCAACATATTGGAACATCAAAAAAAACGGCATCTTGAGGAAAGTCAAGTGCCTAGGAATAAGTTTGGATAAGAACCATACAGTGATGATTACTTTAAATTGATCATCAGTTGTTCATGCATTTTTCTTGACTAAACCGTTCACCAATTTAAAATTACCGTTCACCGATTTTTTTCGTTTTTTCGAATAATTTTCAAATACATTCGTATTATAGAGCTAATGAATTAAATTTAAGATGGAAACAACGAATTGTATTGAAACATCAGGACTCAATTATCATTTTTCAAAGAATGATCATGTCCTAAAGGATATCAACTTAGCAGTGCCAAAAGGGTCTATTTATGGATTTCTTGGTCCAAATGGAGCCGGTAAAACAACGACCTTAAAACTCATTTTAGGCTTATTGAAAAATCAAACCGGTAAAATTGCGTTTTTCGGCAAAAACTTCCACGACAATCGCATTGAAACTTTAAAAAAAGTCGGATCATTAATTGAAGCACCTAGTATTTATCCTCAGTTGACGGCAATCGAAAATTTAAAAATTTGGCAGAAGATTTATCAATGTCCGAAAGAACGCATCCAAGAAGTACTAGAGATAGTCGACTTGGCGCAATCAGGTAAAAAGAAGGCTGGCAAATTCTCTTTGGGGATGAAACAGCGCTTGAGTATTGCGGTTGCCATGTTGCACCAACCAGATATTTTGATACTTGACGAACCAACAAATGGATTGGATCCAAGTGGGATTATTGAGATGCGAAAACTATTGATTCGCTTGAATGAACAGGAAAACACGACCATCATAATTTCTAGTCATTTGCTATCCGAAATTGAGAAATTAGTAACGCACATTGGTATCATCAACAAAGGTCAAATTCTTTTCCAGGGAACATTGATAGAATTACAAAGACTGCAAGATAGAGGTTCATCCATACTTTTAAGAACGAACAATTCTGATGCAGTATTGAAAATTTTGGAAGAAAAAAAAATTGTTGGTAAAGTAGAAAATGATGCAGTCGTCCTTCCAGCGATTTCCAAAGAAGTAATTGCTGAATTAGTTAAGTCAATTACAAATCAAGAAATTTCCATTTATGAAGTTTCGCAACAAAAAAATGATTTGGAGTCAATATTTATGGATTTAACGAAATAAGATATGAACTACATCAACAATATACAGGCGGAGTGGATTAAAACGAAACGAACGGCATCGAATTGGCTAGTGCTCGTAGGTGGACTTTTTATTCCTTTGATTACTACTCTGGTTTATTTCTACCAAGAAATAACATTAAATACTTTACCAAAAAATGGCTGGGCATCCCATTACTCCTCTTCATGGGAAAAAATGGCGATTTTCTTGTTGCCAATGGGAATGATACTTGCCGGGAGTCTAATTACTCAAATCGAGAGTAAAAACAATACGTGGAAACAAGTTCATGCCACACCTCAGAGTTTTACAAATATATTCTTTTCAAAATTCACTGTGATTTTGTTCATGAGTTTGAAGTTTTTCATTTACTTCAATATTGGGGTGCTCCTGTCAGGCCTTATCCCAACACTTGCCATGGAAGGCTCCATGCCGACAGATTCCTTCCCGTTTTGGGATGTCTTAAAATTGAATGCCAAAATATTCATTGCCTGTATGCCGATTTTGGCTTTTCAATATTTTTTAAGTCTGCGTTTTAAAAACTTCCTTGTTCCTATTGGAATTGGTTTGCTCAGCTTAATCGGAACCATGATTGGAGGGCCTTGGGACCACATTTACCTGAGTCCATACGCTTATACATTTTATGTTGTAATGCCCAAAGAAACATGGTTTAATACATCTTTTTTCGCCCTAATTTCCTTTGCGATGATTATGGTCGTCAGCTTGTTTCTTTATTTACGAAGTAAAGACAAAGGATAACCTAAAAATAAGGTTAATAAACTCAGTGGTAAAAATCGTTTCATAGTCTTTCTTAAAATATTGTCCAACAAGTTAGAAATTTTATTTCGAATCGTCAGAAATGATAAACAACGTAGCTTGAATAACTATTTTGAATCAGAGAAAAGTAAAGATTTATTATACTTAATTTTATCGTGTGAAAAAACTGTATCCATATCTAAAGAATAAATTCATTCTAACTGGACTGTTATTTGTTTTATACGCTCTATTGCTGGACGATTTGGACGTTTTCTCCATGTATCGTCAAACCAGAAAAAGAAACCAAATTGAAGCGGCAAAAGTAGATATCCGTCAAAAACTAGTCGAAACCGATAAAAGTTTAAATGACTTAAAAACAATTGGTGGAAAAGAACGCTATGCTCGAGAGAAAAAATTCTTCAAAAAAGATAACGAAGAGATCTTTGTAATCACTTATAACTAGGAACTAGTCCTCGAAGTATTCTTCCTCCTGTAAAATTTCAGGTAAATCGTGAACATATTGCTCAAAAAAGTTCTCTGTTTTTGTATCGTAAAAATAGGCTCCAGGAAAATAAAATTGTGTGATTTGCTCGTAGTTAAAATTGTAAGCTGCCATTTTCATTGCTCCTTCTTGACACATGCCCACTCCATGGCCAAATCCACGCCCATTTATAATAACGTATCCACCTTCTTCTCTAACACTAAAATAAGTGGATTTCAAGTTAAAATGCATTCTTAAATCACGTAAGGGAATACCTAATTCTGGTGATACAAAAAAGGCTTTTCGATCTTCTTGATCAAAGTTATAAATCTGCGATCCATATTCAGGATGACTAACAGGATAATCATAATTATTAACTAGAAAACTTCGCCACGTACTTATTGCAATTTTCTTTGACCAAGTAGCCTGATGGGTATAAACACAAAATGTATCCTTAAAAGTGGATAAATAAGGAACTGGGTTGTTCCAAACATATTCCGGTAAACAAGTCTGTCCACCGCAATTGGCATGGAAATA
>DDBE01000228.1 GCA_002332715.1 Flavobacteriales bacterium UBA2040 | reverse complement strand
CCTTTTTAATTTAAAGGCGAAAACGGATTTTAAACAGTCGGTTAAGAAGATGGTCAGTAAGGAAGCTAAAAGAGAAAGAAAAATTTCGAATTCGGAATCAAAAACTTCTTGATTAAAGGAGTAATAACCAATCCATACGGCAAAAACGAAAGGGTTCAAAAAATTGATAAGGAATCCGTTTACCGCATAGGTCCATAAAAATTTGGACTGGAATTTACCTTCGGTGTTTGTGTTTGCGGTTGGTTTTACAATGTATTTTATTCCCATGGACAAGAGAATGATTCCTCCTGCCAAAGCCAACCATCGTTGATTAACTGTATGCTCGAAAATAACGCCTAAACCTTTCGCTGCAAGTATGACACAAATTATGTCTCCAACGATAATTCCAAGTGCAACGGCGATTCCTGCGCGAACTCCACTCTCCAGCGAACTTTTCATCAGGTAAAAAAGAACCGGTCCAATAAAAAGGAGCGTGCTCAAACCGAGAAGAATACCGATAAAGATAGGCATGAGTAAAAGTAATATTACTTATTTAAACGCTTTTCGAATTTTTTTAATCGCCCAATCGCAGTGACTTGAGGCACAAGATATCAAATAAGCGCCTAAAGAAGTCGAACCTGTCCAGCTATATCGTTTCTTTTCGAAAAGTTCTTCGTTGGTCCTTGATTCTATCAAACTATAGACCGAGGAAAAAGACTCTTGAAATAATTTTCTTGCTTCGTCCAAATTAGTCGATTGGTATTTCGTCCAAATTTTGACATTCAATTCAGGCAAGGTCTTCCACGAATATCCTTCTCCGGGAATAGCTGGTTTCCCTCCTTTTTCGCCCGTCTCATACCAAGAAAGAACCATGGTATTCCATTCATGAAGATGGGTGATGACATCCCGAATATTTCGATAGAGACTATCGTCTGGAAATTCTTCGTCATGGCGGTCGATTTCAATTGCATCTATCGTTGCATTCAGTTTGTCGAAATTCGATTTACTCAGATTCAGAAGTTCTTCTTTTGTTTTAGGACGTGGCATATTACTGTTTTGTCAATATTATCCGATTATAACTCTGCATTCCTTGCATGATTGAAAACGGCATCAACCACCCAGCAATGGTGTTTTTAATCAAGTTTTTAGACATGATTTTATACTCCACTTTAGCCAAGCCGATTCTTTTGAAATACTTAACAGCGATGCGATGAAAACGTACCAAATTCGGCATAATAGCTTCGGAAATATCGTCGTTCATTTCTACTTCAAATCCAATTTTCTCAGCAATTTTTAACCATTCATCAATGTTGTGTCCGTTGTTTACACCCATCGTTTTCTCGATGAGGTAACTCGCTTTTTTCTGAGTAGGAGAGAGCTGGTCGAAATTCTTCGAGCGAAAACCTTCAAAAAGAATGAATTTTCCTCCCCGTTGCAAAACACAGTGAACTTCTGAAAGCACTTTCTCCGGATTATCCGAATGACAAACGGATTCCAATTCAAAAACATAATCGAATCGCCGGTCGTTGAATTGCAAGTCATGGAAATCACCAAAAGCGACAATCAAATTTTCAATTTCCTTCGATTTGGTTGCAGTATAATTCAAATGCTGTTCTGTAATTTCTATACCTTGAAAACCAATATTCGGATTCCGTTCCGCTATATATTTAGAATTGAATCCCTTACCGCAACCCAATTCGAGAACACTAGCTTTTTTTTAATGATTATTTCGTCTATTTCTTTGACTTGCTGATAGTATCCATCTTCATGAAATGCACCGTCATAGTTTATTGCCATGTGCACCGAACCTTCGTTGCTGTGCACTAAATTGTAGCCGAAATTACTGTCTCGGTAATATTTCTGAATTTTCGTTCGATTGATGTCTTTGTTGAGAATTTTCTCTGTTTCAAAAATCTTCTCAATCAATGCGAGATGCTCTTCTAAAGTAGCTTCACTTAAAAAATAATCATTTTTCAGTAGCTTCACGATTGTATGAATTTCCGCCAACTTTAAAACGTTTGTCCTTGTAATTCATAAAATCAGATTAACAACTCGGTAATTCAATTTTCATTACTCCATCCTTGCGATAAACTCTAAAAGTATAATTCTCCATGGTGCATTTGGGTTCGATAACAAATTGCACCTTGCCTAACACTTCAAAATCAGCATCAGAACGTATTTTGAACTTTTGTTTGTACGTGGTCTTTTGTCGAACGAAATGAGCAGGCAAACCTGAAAAAGGATCTACTTCGACAATCGATGCGGGTGATTCCAGATAATCTTTGCTTACCTTTAAAAGCTTTTTGGTGTCATAAAATTCTATTTGAAACGTGCCTTTGTAAGCTTTTGAAGATAATGGAGACAGGAAATAACTTCCTTCGTCTGGAACTATATTTACGGTGATGTAATATTCGTTGTTTTTTAATTCCTCCACTCCGAAAGCTAACGTGTATGGATCTTTTTCTGCTAATTTCTGATTGAATCTTCTGGGTGTATTCGCAGAACTAGAATATGGATCTGAAGCTGTTCTGATAGCATTCTCTTTTGTTTTTTCCTTAGAACAACTAGAAAGAGATAGGAAAATTAAAATGTATAGTACCTTGAGCATAATAAAGCGTATTAATTCAGTTGAAAGGTAAGTAAATTCCTTCAGGCAAGATCAGTTTACAGTGTAAATTAGTGTAAACCTTTACTGTAATCTACAAATATTTATGCGAACCATCGCAACGCGGATATCGCTTCGATTGACCGCAATAGCAGTCTTGCATGCCCAATCCAGCTAAAATTTTTGGAGATGCCTCGATAACCCGAGAAGTGCGAGTTGCCGATTGTTTTGCTCCTGAAAAATGAAGATTATATCCTCTTTGTCGACCAGGAGTTAAGGCGTAAAAGGCTTTTTTTAAGTCGGGCTTTTCTTCCAATATTTTTAGTAATTCCTCTGGGAAGTCTAATTTATCTGTTGGTTGTATATCAACCTTCAATCCTGCCTTTTCGATTTCTATCGCTTCGTAGATGCAGGATTTGATATCTTGTTCGATGTCGAGAATTTCTTTGTTGGACGTAAACTTGAAAATCATAATGGATCTCGAATTTTCGCCAGGCTTTTGTAATAATTTTAAGTCGTCCTTGAGTAAAACGCCTTTCATAAAACTCAAAACCACATATTCTTTGAATTTACCAATGATGCAAACGTTTTTACCGTTGAATGTATAGGTCGGAACCTTCCACTTCAATTCCTCAGTGAGTGAGCACTCCAACAGCATTCCACGCAAAGATTCCATTACGGATTGCAAATTGTAAGATCTCGCTATATAATCGTCTATCAAAGGATTCATGAAGGAAAGTTAGAAATTATTTACGATGTAATTTCAATCCTAGATCAAGAATTTCGCAGATTTCTTTGAGATTCAAATCCAAATTTGGGTCGACAGAATAACTCTTCATACGCTTTCTATCGCCTTGTTCCAGTTTGGAGTGTTCGATTAATCCACCATCCGCCATCTAAATATAAGTATGACTCGTTTTTTATCTTGCCACAAATAACACAGAATCTTTTTCCTATATAGGAAACAGGGTAAACCGCATTTAATCGTTTCGGATTATCTCAGGATCTTGGTGGAGAATAATATTGCGTAAAGCAAGGAAACAGCTTTTCAGCGGATCTTCTTTCTTGCAATAAAAATCGTCCTCAGATATGAAATTATTTCAATTTTTCAAGCACTTCAGCAATAGCTTTGTCTAAACCGTTTGCGTTTTTTCCTCCAGCAGTTGCAAAGAAAGCTTGCCCGCCTCCACCACCTTGTATGTGCGATGAAACTTCGCGGATAATATTTCCAGCATTCAGATCTTTGGCTATAGCAAAATCTTCGTTGAACATAATGCTCAAGCTGCATTTGTCACCTTCTTTTCCACCGATTATTCCAACAAAATTAGGAAATTCACCTTTGAATTGAAACAACAAATCTTTTACTGAACCGGCACCCAAATCAACAACTGAATGAAGAATTTGATAATCGCCTTTGTCTTGCACTTTTGCTTTTAGATTTTCTT
>DDBE01000103.1 GCA_002332715.1 Flavobacteriales bacterium UBA2040 | reverse complement strand
TCAACTTACACTGTTTGTTCTTTTACCACTGCCTTTAATGTCAATAGTAATATATAAGGTTTCGAGTAAAATGAATGCAATGAGCGCAGAGGTGCAGAAACAACAATCGTTAATTTCGACTTTGGTCCAAGAATCTTTTTCCGGAATACGTATTCTTAAAGCTTATACGCAAGAAGATCATAACAGGGCAAATTTTGATGAGAATACAGAGAATTACAAAGACAAACAAATGAAATTGGTCTTGATAAATTCTTTGTTCATGCCGACCATTATCTTATTGATCGGTTTGAGCACTATATTGGCCATCTATTTGGGAGGATTAATGACTTACAAAGGTGAATTGTCTCTTGGAGAAATATTAGCTTTCATTATTTTTGTTAATATGCTAACATGGCCATTTGCTTCAGTTGGCTGGGTTACCTCAATTATTCAAAGAGCAAGTGCTTCTCAAGAAAGAATCAATGAATTCCTTCAAGAGAATCCTGAAATTGTAAACGAAAATTCTGACGATTTTACTTTTCAAGGAAAAATAGAATTCAAAAACGTTTCATACACTTACCCAAATTCTGGAATAAAGGCCTTGGACAACGTTTCTTTTATAGTCAAAAAAGGTGAAACACTTGGCATTGTTGGTAGCACGGGAAGTGGAAAAACGACCATTTTAAACCTGTTAATGCGTCAATTTGATCCAGATACCGGAAACATTTTCGTGGATGGAATCGATTTGAAAGAGGTTAATTTGGATGCCTTGAGAAATCAGTCTGCTGTTATTCCTCAAGAGGTTTTCCTGTTTTCTGATACCATTGCGAACAATATCAAATTCGGTTCAACCGACCTGAAAATCAATCGTGAAGCCATAGAAGAAAGCACCAAAAAATCACATGTCCACCATAATATTATTGATTTTCCTGACAGTTTTGATACGCTTTTAGGAGAAAGAGGTGTGAATCTAAGCGGAGGTCAAAAACAACGGGTTAGTATTGCCCGCGCATTATTAAGGAACCCAAAATTGTTGCTGATGGACGATTGTTTTTCAGCAGTGGACACTGAAACAGAAGAGATAATCTTGAGCAACTTAGCCAAAGAAATTGGAAACAAAACAGCCATAATCGTCTCTCACCGAATATCTTCACTCCGAAATGCGGATGCAATAATTGTTTTGGATGGACATCAAATAACAGAAAAAGGTACACATGAGGAGCTGATTGAAATCGGAAAAATTTACGCGGAAATGTACGAAAGACAGTTGGCCGAGGAGGTGAATTGATATTCGTTAATAATTACCAACAATAGTATATTTCTTTTATTGTTAAGCCCTCTCAATTCCAGTATTATAGAGAGTTTATACACATTCTGTCCACAAAATTTTCGTTGAAAACTAAGTTTGCTTTTATCCTATAAATAGCGCCTTTTGATGTACCTTTACCGAATATATATAAATCTCCGATGGGTAAAATTATAGCGATTGCGAATCAAAAAGGTGGAGTTGGAAAAACGACTACAGCTATCAATCTTGGAGGTTGTTTCGGTGTTTTGGAATACAAAACTTTGGTGGTTGATTCTGACCCTCAAGCCAATGCGACTTCTGGATTAGGATTGGACCCAGGAAAAACGGGTAACATCTACGATTGCATAATCAACGATGCTCATCCTAGAGATTTTATTCAGAAAACAGATAATCCGAATTTGGACATCTTGCCTTCTCACATTGATTTGGTTGGTTCTGAATTGGAAATGATTAATCTTCCCAACCGCGAATACAAGCTAAAAGCTGCATTGGCAAAAGTGAAAGATGATTACGATTTCATTATTATAGATTGTTCGCCCTCACTTGGTTTGATTACAGTTAATTCACTTGTTGCTGCAGATTCTGTGATGATTCCTGTTCAATGTGAGTATTTTGCTTTAGAAGGTCTTGGTAAACTGTTGAATACGATCAAAATCGTACAAGGGCGCTTGAATCCAGATCTGGAAATCGAAGGAATTGTGTTGACGATGTATGACACACGATTACGCCTTTCAAATCAAGTTGTTGATGAAGTAAAAACGCATTTCCAAGAATTGGTTTTTGATACGGTTATTCACCGAAACACTAAATTGGGCGAAGCACCAAGTTATGGTGAAACGATTATTATGCACGATGCTTCCAGCAAAGGTTCGATCAATTATTTGAATTTTGCTCGTGAGATCTTGCAGAAAAATAACATGACAAGACTCAATAATGAAGAGAAAAAAATGAAATTGGGAAATGAGTTCTAGTACAAAAAAACGTCCACCTTTAGGAAAAGGCTTAAGTGCCCTTTTAGAAAATTCCAATACTGATATCACGACAAAGTCCACTGATTCAGGTGTTGTGGGATCTATATCGTCGCTTCCAATTGCTGCCATCGAGGCAAACCCTTTCAACCCAAGAACAAATTTTGAAAAGGAAGCCCTGGAAGAATTGGCGCAATCTATTCGAATTCATGGAATTATTCAACCCATCACCGTTCGAAAATTAGGCAGAGATAGATTTCAATTAATTTCTGGTGAACGTCGCTTCCGTGCTTCACAGTTAGCAGGTTTAAAAGAAGTTCCAGCTTACATTCGTGTTGCCAATGACCAAACCATGCTAGAAATGGCCTTGGTGGAAAATATTCAACGTGAAAACTTAAACGCTATTGAAGTTGGATTCTCTTACCAACGTTTGATTGAAGAATGTGAATTGACCCAAGATCAATTGAGTCAGAAGATTTCGAAAAGTCGTTCAAGTATTACCAATCACCTTCGTTTACTGAAACTGCCTGCTCCTATTCAAGCAGGTGTTCGTGATGGAGAAATTTCGATGGGACACGCGAGAGCTTTGGTTTCTGCTGGGAACGAAGAAAGACAAGTTGCTCTTTTTCATCAAATTAAAGAAGATGAACTTTCAGTTCGTGAATTGGAAACGCTCATCAAATACGATACGCCTGTTTCTGCAAAAGAACCGAAATGGCCAAAAACTCCTAAAAAGGAAATAACTGAAAAGGAATTTTCGTTTAAAGAACATTTAGCAGACAAATTGGCCACGAAAGTTCAAATAGCAAAAGGCAAAAATGGTACAGGTAAAATTGTTGTTAATTTCAACTCAGAAAACGACCTCAATCGAATCATTACCTTGCTAACAAAAGGATGAAACCTACAATAATTCTTGGTTTATTAGTTTTGATGATGACGAATTTAAGTTTCAGTCAATCAGATACTATAAGCAAAGAAAATGACACTGTTCATTCCGTTAGAAAAGCAACAATTTTATCCGCTTTACTTCCAGGCGCAGGTCAAGTTTACAATCATTTTGCTCAACCAAAAGGTAAAAAGAAAGCGTTCTGGAAAGTTCCTCTTATATATGCAGGACTTGGGTTAGCTGGTTATTCCGTTTACACAAATCAATCCAAAGTTATTTCCCTTCGTAAAGAGTACAATTTACGATTGGATAATGGAGGAATTCGTGCAGATTGGTTGGCATATGATAGCGGAGGGCTTTTAATTTTGGAGGATCAGCACGCTAGTTTTCGAGATTATTCTATTTTGGGATTCATCCTTGTTTATGGACTTCAGGTTGCTGATGCTTCTGTTGAAGCACACTTTGTCAATTTCGATATTTCCCCAGATTTGAGTATGAATATTTCGCCTTGGACCTATCAAAACAGTTATTCAGGGCTAAGTATGAGTTTTAATTTTCGTTAAAGAATTTCATCAACGTTTAAGAAAAGTTATTTTTGCCACGCAATGAACATCGCACTAATTGGTTACGGGAAAATGGGAAAGGAAATCGAAGCGATTGCTTTGTCTCGCGGACATCGTATTTCGTCTAGAGTAGATTCAAAAACGACGATTAATGATGTCGATTTTTCGGATACAAATGTCGCTATCGAATTCACGAAGCCCGACTTGGCTTTGACGCATATTCATTTTTTTCTTGACAAGAAAATTCCGTTGGTCATAGGAACGACGGGTTGGAACGATCAATTAACAAATGTGACCAACAAGGTGAAAGAAACAAATGGTAGTCTTTTACATGCTTCGAATTTTAGTGTTGGCGTCAATATATTTTTCGAAATAAATAAAAAACTGGCGCAATTGATGGCTCCTCATTCCGAATATAACGCTTCAATGACAGAGATTCATCACACCCAGAAATTGGATGCTCCAAGTGGAACAGCTATTACGTTAGCAGACGATATTATCGAAGAAAGTGAATATCAGAAATGGAATTGCGTGGAAGACAATGATGGCGTTTCGTCAAATACGCCACATCAACTCGATATTATTGCTAAACGAATTCCAGAAGTACCGGGAACACATATTATCAACTATTCTTCCGAAATCGACGAAATAGAAATTAAACACGAAGCAAAAAACCGTAAAGGATTTGCTTTGGGCGCTGTTCTTGCGGCTGAATGGCTGCAAGGAAAGCATGGCACATTCACAATGAAAAACGTATTAAACCTAGACTAAATGGACGTTAAAATATATTACATACTTCTTTTACTTCATCCGTATTTATCCATGTGGTGGAGAAGTTTTCCTGGCGCAGGACGACAATCATGGGAAGCGCTTGTTCCAGGTTACAACTATTTCGTAGCGTTCAAAATCTCTTGCCATAAACCTTGGTGGGTACTTTTGTTACTCGTTCCTGGTGTCCATATCATTATGTGGATGGTTGTAAATGTGAGTTATATCCGTCGTTTCGGGTATTTCACACCAGTCGATACTTTACAAGGAATCTTCTTCCCATATTTGATTTTCGCTAAAATCGCGAGCAACCCAACTGATTACAAAGCAGAAACCAATTGGGCAAATGCGGGTGAAGCAGCGCAACGTGAATGGAGTGACCATATTGCTTTATTTATTACTCTTCCAGTTGTTGGACATGTTATTGCAATGGGCATCGGAGCGGTTACCAGAGAAAGAGCGGGAGTAAAATCCAAAGTAAAAGAATGGACAGAAAGTATATTATTTGCATTAATTGCGGCCGGAATTATTAGAACGTATGTTTTCGAACCATTTCAAATTCCGACGGGTTCAATGGAAAAAACACTTTTGGTGGGCGATTTCCTTTTCGTAAATAAATTGGCTTACGGACCCAAAGTTCCTGTGACGCCCCTCTCCTTCCCGCTTGTACACAACACCTTTCCTTGGGTCAATATGAAATCGTATTCGGGAATTGAAACATGTCAATACACAAGGTTGCCCGGTTTTGGTCAAGTAAATCAAAACGATGTAATGGTATTTAATTATCCCTCTGGTGATACTGCAGTATATGATCCGCGTATGCCAATGGGCTTGATGGGACATGATTATCATGGGATTGTTATAAGGGAAGCCGTTCGTTTGTGGATGGACGAAAACATCAAGGGAAAACCAAAGTTTGTGCAAGAAAAAATAGATAGCCTAGCGAAGACAAATCCTGCGTTTCAAACAAACCAAAATGCCCTGTATAATACGGCTATCATAGAAGCGGACAGACAAATCTTGAATCGTTACGGTAAATCCTTAGTGGATAATTTTGATTCATGGGCAAATAAAGCGCGGCACATGATTGCAGTTGATAAAATCACGCAAGACAATAGTGGCGAGACGATTAAGCATTATGGAATCATTGAAAGACCAGTCGATAAAAGAGAAAATTATATCAAACGTTGCGTAGGTTTACCAGGAAATACGATTGAAGTGAAAAACTCAGTTCTCTTTATCAATGGAAAGCCAGCTTGGAGAGCCCCGAATCAAAATTTACAGTACGAGGTGACCAATTTTAACCCTTTGTCAGAAGGCTCAATGAAGGATAAATTTGGGTTGGAGTTAAAAAGAAATGATTTTTACCAATCACGCACGAGCCCAGAATTATATACTGTGCATGCCTCTCTTGATGAATTGAAAAAGTTGAAAGCGTATTTCACAGAATCCAAATTTACAGTATATCGTGAAAAAAAATATGCTAAAACGGACAAACCGACTTATAGTGAGATGATAGCAAATCTTGATAAGTTTCCGAAGGATTTTCATATCAATAACACCATTACGGATTTTAATAAAATAACCATTCCTAAAAAAGGTGCGACTGTTAAATTAAACAGCACTAATATCGCCTGGTATCGTAGAGTTATCCATGCATATGAAGGTCATGATTTAAAAGAAACCAAAGACGGAATTTACATTGATGGTAAAAAAGTAAGTTCATACACATTCGCTATGGATTACTATTGGTTAATGGGAGATAATCGATTCAACTCAGCTGATTCACGCGTTTGGGGATTTGTCCCCGAAGATCACGTAGTTGGTCGCGCTTCATTGGTTTGGTTCTCGAGTGATCCATACGGCGGATTCCGTTGGAGTCGTATCCCATCGTTAATCAAATAGACTTTGACAGTTTTCGGAACATCCTACTTCCCTTCCGTTGAGTACTTAAAAGAATTCTGTGCAACTGAGAACGTTATTATAGATGCTGGCGAACATTACCCGAAGCAAACGTTTCGAAATCGATGTTCTATATTGAATGGTAACGGTCAACTTGATTTGAGTATTCCAGTGATACGCCCAAATGGAAATAAATCGTCTATAGGAACGGTAAAAGTTTCACCCGAAATTAATTGGAAAAGAGATCATTGGCGCACTATTTCCGCCGGATATTCCTCGGCACCCTATTTCGAACATTATGAAAAAGAGATCAAGGATCTAGTTTTTCAAGAAACAGACTTACTAATAGATTTCAATAGGAATTGTTTAGCCTATATTCAACAGACGCTTGATTTACCCGTCAGGTACGGTGTTAGTCAAAACTATATTGAAGAATTCGATAAGGATTTTCGCTCGTTTCATTTTGAAAAATCAGATAAACCTTATCATCAAGTTCATTTTGGTCAAACCGATTTTGTTCCCAATCTATCAATTCTCGATGCATTGTTTTGTATAGGCCCTATGGCTCGTACATTAATCGTAAATTCATCACCTCATTTCCAGATATAATAAAGTTAAATTCATGAAAAACATACTCCTTTTCTCGTTCATCCTTTCTAGCGCCAGCTTGTTTGCTCAAAAAAATGCGCAAGTTGTTTTTTATAATGTTGAAAATCTATTCGACACATTAGATACACCCAACCAAGCGGATGAAGAGTATCTACCAACGGCTGAAAAGAATTGGAATTCAGAGAAATATTGGGAGAAAATTGCACACATCAACAAGGTGATGAATGAGTTCGACAATATTGCTTTGATGGGTGTTTGCGAAATTGAAAACAAAGCGGTTTTAGATGATGTTGTGAAGGGTCAAAAACAGAAATTAAAAATCGCACATTTTGAAAGCGCAGATGAACGTGGGATTGACGTTGGCCTTATGTACAACAAGAAAATATTCTGCTTAAAGAAAAAAGGCATTCTACGTTTCACACTGACGGTTAAAGGTGAACCAAAGGCAACAAGAGATATTTTATATGTCGAATTGAAGCATAAAAAAGAGCGTATTCACGTCGTGGTTAATCATTGGCCCAGCAGATATGGTGGAGCGGAAGAAAGCGAACCGAGTAGACTTCTAGCTTCTGAAACTGCCAAGAAATATATTGATTCAGTGTTGACGATTGACCCTCAAGCAAAAATTATTTTCATGGGAGATTTGAATGACTACCCTTCGAACAAATCGGTCGAAAACATTATGGAGAAACTTACTCCAATGATTACCCAAACTTCTGGTTCCAAAGGCGGATCACATTCATATAAAAACGAATGGAATATTCTTGATCACATGCTTATTTCACCTGGAATGGAAAATACAGGTGGTATGCAGGCAATTACTCACAGTGGAAAAATTAACGAATTTGAGTATTTACTTGAAACGTGGAAAGGGAATGTTGTCCCATTGAGAACTTACGTAGGAAGTAAATATTTGGGCGGATATTCCGATCATTTACCCGTTTCGTTCGAAATCCAATTCTAGATTTTAGAGGTAAAATCTTTTGGTAATCTTTCTTTGTACAGAAATTTTTTCTGAGGACTTTCAAACGGTCGATATACGTAATACACAGCATTGTTGTGCACCTCTATTTTCTCGAGATACTTGAAATTCAATTGATACAACTCACGAATTTCTCCCGTTGTTAAATTCACTTTGCCTAAATAGCTTGTACCTGCTTTTTCATACCAAGCATAGACATTTCCATTGGCTTTGTCCTGTATAAGATGACTCTTCCACCCTGTTTCCTTCTTATTCAGATGATGATCTATGTCCACTGAATCTTTCAATTCGCCGCTTACATCATGTCTGTACAGCTTTTCAGAATAATAGTCGAAAACAAATAACTCATCTTTGACTTTGAAAAATGGTGAATACAATTCCTTATAAAAAACGGATTGTGTAAAGTAATTGGCACCCACCCAAATCTCTGCATCGATGCCCGTTTCATATTCCAAGTTCTTCGCCCAAAGCTTTGTTCTCACATCGACCCATTTGTATTCGGCTCGATAAAGCTCCATCATTAATTCATCTCGAATCGTTCTGAATTTATCATATATAGAATCGACCTGATCATACTTCCACAAAGAAAATTCAGGATAATTTGAAGCGAAATCGGTGAAATACAATTCATTTCCATTGGTGTCCAAAATTGGAGCTATATATCTGTGGAAATAGTCCTTTTCCAATTGAGCAATTTGAATATTACTTTTTTCAGAGTGCTTACTGTGCTCCCCGAAAAAAGTAATATTCAAATTGCTCAATTGGA
>DDBE01000221.1:14910-15056 GCA_002332715.1 Flavobacteriales bacterium UBA2040 | reverse complement strand
GTAATAAAAGAAATGATTACACGCTAATGGAATGTCAATATCACGAGCCTCTCGGATCGTTTTTCCCGAATCGAGAGATTCTGCAACGGCTAATTCTCTCGATCGTTCCTGCATCATTCTTGCGATGCGAAATATGTATTTTCCTG
>DDBE01000221.1:7931-14637 GCA_002332715.1 Flavobacteriales bacterium UBA2040 | reverse complement strand
CGAAATATGTATTTTACTCGTTCTGCACCCGTCATTTTTGACCAAACTGAGGTATAGGCCTTACGAGCCGCTTTTACAGCCAAATCCACGTCTTTTTCATTCGCTTGCGCAATGGAAGTTAAGACTTTTTCATTAGCTGGATTTATTGTTTTAAAATATTTTCCCGATGAAGGTTTGACGAATTTTCCATTGATGTATAGGTCGTACTTTTCTTTCAATTGAACGATTTTCGTGCTTTCTGGAGCTGGGGCGTAATCCCAAGTTGTTGTTTCTTTCTTACTCATGATTAATCAATTGAAAAATAATCTACGGATGAATAATGTCCTGTTTTTGCCTTTACCATCTGCATTAGAACGTCATTTGCCAGACTGCTGGCGCCAAATCTAAAATAGGTATTATTGAGCCAATCCTCGCCTAAAGTTTCTTTCACCATTACTAAATAATGCAAAGCCAATTTAGAATTAGATATCCCACCTGCGGGTTTCATACCTACCATTTTACCCGTTGCCAAATAATTATCGCGTATAGCTTGAAGCATGGTGTAGGTCACTGGCATAGTAGCCGCTGGTTGAATTTTACCAGTTGAAGTTTTAATAAAATCTGCTCCAGCATGAATGGCCAAATCGCTGGCTTTTCTCACGTTGTCTAAAGTCGAAAGTTCGCCTGTTTCTAAAATTACCTTGAGTCGTGCTTTTCCGCAAGCTTCTTTAATAGAGGCAATCTCATCGAATACAAATTGGTAATCACCTGCTAAAAACTTGCCTCTTGAAATGACCATATCGATTTCATCCGCTCCCGAATCTACGGCAAACTTCGTATCATCAATTTTGACAGAATGAGGTGCTTGTCCACTTGGAAATGCGGTTGAAACGGAAGCAACTTTTACATCGGTTCCTTTCAGTTCATCCTTGGCCAATTTAACCATGGAAGGATAGACGCAAACCGCAGCAACCGATGGCAATCCCTTCAAAGAATCGTGAAGATGATGTGCTTTGTAACACATTTGTCGCACTTTTCCAGGTGTATCTTTTCCTTCCAAAGTTGTGAGGTCGATCATGTTTAGGACCATATTTAGCCCTTGCCATTTCGCCTCATTTTTGATGCTTCGTGTTTGAAAACGAGCCGTTCTTTCTTCCACACCAACTTTGTCCACTGATGGAGATTGTGCAAGAATATCGTATATCGAGTTTGATTTTTTTGCCATGTTATTGTCAAAAAAAAAGACTCTAATTGAGTCTTTCTATTTCTGTATATAATTAGAGTTGACCGTCGGAATGGTAGACTCCTTGTTTATAAACTTTTACTTTCAAAAGAATCCCATCTGAGTCGTAGTTATAAACTTTTCCGTCCCATAATTGACCGTTTCTAAATTCACCATCTTGCCAAATTTCGTCGTTTTCGTTGTAGCATTTGTTATATCCGTTGGGTATAAATTTTGCTCCTTTCGTGCGTGGACGAGAGACAAATGGCGCTTTTTCTTTGGACGCTCCTGGATCTTTCACATCAACAGTAGGTTGAACCATTTCCTTAAGAATAGAGCTAATTACTCGACCGTCAATATCGTATTCAATCAATTCTTTCACATCACCATTTTCATAATAGCGGGTTGCTTTTCCATTTGGTTTCCCGTTTTCTGCGGTGTATTCAAATTCTAATTGTCCGTTGGGATAATAATATCTTACAGTTCCTTCCTTACGTCCATTTTCATTGTAATTCGCAGCAAACTCAATAACGCCATTTTCATGATATCGTTTTAACGAATCGCGATATGCATTTCGAATAAACGTTCCTTCTTCTTTCACTCTACCGTTCGGATGTATTTTTTGATAATATCCTTGAGAGCGGTTATTTACGTATGTGCCTTTGATTCTAGGAGTTACCCCGTCATTGTGGTATTTTATCCAAATGCCTTGGCGGCGATCATCTTCATATTCGCCTTCCTCAATTTTTCCGGTTGCTGGTATACCCGCTTCAGGGCGATCTTTCCCGTAATATATCCAATAGCCCTGCTTTAGGCCATTTTTGTCCTTCTGATTTAATTTTTTGGTTTCATCCTTCGCCAACGTTTCACCATGCATGGAGAATGCTTGATGAGAGAACAGAAAAAAGCTGAACAAGCAGAGAAAAAAGGTTTTGTAATACATGCGTGTTTCGTTGTTCACGGGTAAACTAGGTGCAAAATACAAAAAATACTTTTTGTAACTAAATAAAAAACGGAAAAAATGTTCCATTGGTTGTCTCTATTAGTAGTTTATATTGTCGAGCATGATTTTTACCATATTTTCCAAGTCAAACTTCACCTTCCAACCCCAATCTCTTTGAGCTTCAGAATCATCAATAGAATTTGGCCAACTGTCCGCAATTTCTTGCTTGAAATCAGGTTTATAACTGATTTTAAAATCAGGAATGTGTTTCGCTATTTCGTCATACAATTCTTTCGGGGTGAAATCAATTCCAGAAATATTGTAAGAGGAACGAATATTAATCGATTCTAACGGCGCTTCCATTAAATCTATGGTACCTCGAATAGCGTCTTCCATGAACATCATAGGTAAACGGGTGTCTTCATTCAAAAAGCACTCAAACTCCATGTTTTGCTTCGCCTTATGGAATATATCGACTGCATAATCCGTCGTGCCACCACCAGGAAGTGTAGTGTGAGAAATCAGTCCAGGATAACGAATGCTTCGTACGTCAACTCCATGAAGTGAATTGTAATATTCACACCATCTTTCTCCAGCTTGTTTTGAAATTCCGTAAACAGTTGTTGGTTCCATAATCGTCCGTTGAGGCGTGCTGTCTGCAGGAGTCGTTGGACCAAAAACCGCAATAGAGCTTGGCCAGAAAATCTTTTTTATGTGGCCTTCTTTTGCTAAATCTAGAATAGTAAACAAACCTTCCATATTCAATTTCCATGCAAAATCTGGAAGCTTTTCAGCTGTTGCGGAGAGCAAAGCGGCAAGGAGATAGACCTCAGTAACTTCATTTTCAATTATAAACCGTCGTACTGTATCACTATCAAGTATATCCATGTGTTCGAACAAACCTCCTGCTAAATGAACGGGGCATTCATTTTTAACATCCGCTGCAATAACCGTTTCGTTTGGCAAACGTTTTCGTAATTCCAGAACCAATTCTGTTCCAATTTGTCCGCCTGCACCTATAACTAAGATTTTTCTCATTCAAAAGATTTTACGCAAAGTTATCAAATCATTCATTTTTTAAGTAATTCAATCTGTTAAGATTTGAACACATTGGCTGTTTCCAAAATATCAAAGATTGATTATCTTTGTGTAAAACGACTTTATGTGGGTTGAATTAAGATTATTGTTGAATTACCTGAACAAGAGAAATCCGGAATGATAATCTTGGATTAGGAACAATATTTATTCATTTTAATACACAATTTTATATGCCATTTTATCATACATTAGGAAAGATTCCTCATAAACGCCATACTGTATTTGAACGTCCAGAAGGTGGAATTTTTCACGAACAATTATTCGGTACAGAAGGATTTCATGGATTTTCTTCATTGTTATACCATCATTTTCCTCCGACACAGGTAAAAAGTGTAAGTGTAGCAAAAGACATTTCGCCCAAACCTGCCGTAGATAAAAATATTTCTGCCCGAATGTTGAAGGGAATGAATGTCGCACCAAAAGCTGATTTTTTAGAGAGTCGTGAAATTTTACTTTACAATAACGATGTAAACATTGCGTGCGCTGCACCAACAGAATCGTTGACAAAATATTTTTATAAGAATGCCGATGCTGATGAAGTTATTTTCATTCATAAAGGTTCAGGCACATTGAAAACTTTGGTGGGAAATATTCCATTTTCTTATGGTGATTATTTGGTTATTCCTCGAGGAATAATCTTTCAGATGGAATTTGATTCTAGTGACAATCGACTGTTTATAGTTGAATCTTTCTCGCCAATAGTTACTCCCAAAAGATACAGAAACGATTTTGGACAATTACTTGAGCATTCGCCGTTTTGCGAGAGAGATATGCGGGCTCCGAGTAAATTGGAAACGTATATAGAGAAAGGTGATTTTACCATTAAAATTAAAAAAGAGAATCATTTGCACGAATTGGTGTATGCTTCGCATCCGTTTGATGTAGTGGGTTGGGATGGATATAATTTCCCATATGCTATTTCTATACACGATTTTGAACCGATAACAGGACGTGTGCATCAGCCACCTCCGGTTCACCAGCAATTTGAAGCTTATAACTTTGTTATTTGTTCTTTTGTTCCAAGGTTGTACGATTATCATCCAAAATCAATTCCTGCACCCTATAATCACAGTAACATTGACTCAGATGAACTTTTGTATTATGTAGCTGGAGATTTCATGAGCCGAAACCATGTAGAACAAGGATTTATTTCCTTGCACCCAGGTGGAACTCCTCACGGACCGCACCCAGGCGCATATGAAAGAAGCATCGGTCAGAAAGATACTGAAGAATTAGCCGTGATGGTGGACACATTCAAACCACTTAAATTAACACAAGCAGCTGTTGACTTACAAGATGAGTCATATGTGACAAGCTGGTTATTTAAAGACTAAAAACCATAGGATTATGTCAATAGAGACAAAAAAAGATATCAAAAACGTAGAATACGGATTAGAAAAAATATTCAAAGGAGCACAAGATTTCTTGCCTCTTTTAGGAACAGATTATGTTGAATTCATAGTGGGTAATGCCAAACAAGCAGCTCACTTTTACAAAACTGCATTTGGATTTCAATCACATGCATACAAAGGATTGGAAACGGGATGTAAAGACTATGCTTCATACGTATTAAAACAAGATAAAATTAGAATAGTCCTTACAACTCCTCTTAATTCAACATCTTGGATGAATGATCACCTTGCTAAACACGGTGATGGTGTAAAGATTATTGCGCTATGGGTAGATGATGCCAAGAAATCCTGGGAAGAGACTACTAAAAGAGGTGCTAAATCATATATGGAGCCAACCGTTGAAAAAGACGAACACGGTGAAGTAGTAAGAGCAGGAATATATACGTATGGAGAAACGGTACATATGTTTGTGGAGCGCAAGAACTACAAAGGGGCGTTTTTACCTGGATATGAAAAATGGGAATCTGATTACGCTCCTGAACCAACTGGACTAAAATTCATTGACCACATGGTAGGTAATGTAGGTTGGAATGAAATGAATATTTGGGTGAAATGGTATGAAGATGTCATGGGATTTGTAAATTTCCTATCCTTCGATGACAAGCAAATTACGACTGAATATTCGGCTTTGATGAGTAAGGTGATGAGTAATGGAAATGGACGAATTAAATTTCCAATTAATGAACCTGCAGAAGGAATTAAAAAATCTCAAATTGAAGAGTATTTAGACTTTTATAATGGTCCAGGAGTTCAACATATTGCTATTGCAACGGATGACATCATTACAACCGTAAGCGAACTTCGATCGAGAGGAATTGAGTTTTTATCTACACCTCCAGAAGAATATTACAAAGCGGTTCCAGGAAGATTGGCAGATCATAGCCATCAGCTGAAAGAAGATATCGAAAAACTGAAAAGTTTGGGGATTATGATAGATGCAGATGAAGAAGGATATTTACTTCAAATCTTCACGAAACCTATCGAAGATCGTCCAACACTTTTCTTTGAAATCATACAGAGAATGGGCGCTAGAGGTTTTGGAGCAGGAAACTTTAAGGCACTTTTCGAAAGCATCGAGAGGGAACAAGAGAAAAGAGGTACTTTATAATTAATAAATTAAAAAAGGGGTTCGCGGTTTCATGCGAATCCCTTTTTTGATTAGAAAACACGGTTTACCGATAAACCAGAAATAGTTTTAGAGAATAATTGCAGATTTGTTTTAGATTGAAGCATATGAGGATTACGTGCAATTACTTTCGGATGATGCCCGTCACGTTAAGAAACAGAAAATGTCTCATTATGAGAAAACCCTACTCAGTGATTTATTAGTTCGCACTCATCGATCCAATATCATTACAATTGATCGAATCTAAAGTATTAAACCTAATTAAAATAGCAGGTATCAAGTAGTTTTTGCGCGTGGCGTAAGTTTCCCAATTAGTCGATCGTCTTTTCCAGAATTGAAACAACGCTTGGGTTGGTAATTAAATGGTATAAATAAGTAAATTTGTCCAAAATATTCAAAATGGTAAAAGTTGGAATCATAATGGGAAGCAAATCGGATCTACCGGTTATGCAGGAAGCGGCTGACTTTCTTAAGGAAATCGGCGTAAAATATGAAATGAAAATTGTTTCTGCCCACCGCACTCCTGAATTGATGTTAGATTATGCACAATCAGCTCATACACGAGGATTGGAGGTGATTATTGCCGGAGCAGGAGGCGCAGCTCATTTACCGGGAATGACGGCTTCATTAACCCCACTTCCTGTTATCGGCGTTCCTGTTAAATCAAGTAATTCAATTGATGGCTGGGACAGTATTTTATCCATTCTGCAGATGCCTATTGGGATTCCAGTAGCCACAGTTGCTTTGAATGGCGCCAAGAACGCAGGGATTTTAGCTGCAAAGATTTTGGGTTCAACAGATAAAGTTCTTCAAGGAAAATTGGTTCAATTCATGTTGGACATGAAATTAAAAGTTTTGGAGTCTGGAAAAGATTTAGATTAAAAAGATTCATACAAAAAGATAGGGGTGAAAAATTTTTCACCCCT
>DDBE01000221.1:0-7661 GCA_002332715.1 Flavobacteriales bacterium UBA2040 | reverse complement strand
AAAAATTTTTCACCCCTATCTTTTGCAATTATGTTTTGTTCAAATTTCGAATTTCTAGTTCAACGTAAAGACAATCGGTAATCGACATCTTGTAGGAACCTTTTTACCAGCCGCTTCACCAGCAACCCATTTCGGCATTTTACGCATCATACGTTTGGCTTCACGGTCCAATTCAGGTGAAACGCCTCTTTCTACTTCTATGTCTGAGATTGTGCCAACTGCATCAACCACAAAAGCAACGTAAACTTTTCCTTGGTCGCCCTGTTCTATTGACATTTGAGGGTATTCGATATTAGCTGTAATCCATTTCATCATTTCAACTGTTCCACCTGGGAAAGTTGCTTCAACGTCTGGAAATTCTATAATCTCTGGTTTCGTTTCTACTTTTTTGTCCTCTTTGGCCGGTGGAGCTGGAGGGTCTGGCAAAGTAACATCAGCAGGTGGTATCTTGTCTGTGTTTTCTTCGATTATGATATCTTCTTGAACGGGAGGCGGAGCTTGAACCTCTGGTGGAGTTTCAATTGGTTTGTCCTCTTCCTTCTTCACTTCTTGCTCGAATTTTACGGCAGTCGCCTTTTGGTTTTTATCTCCTTGGTCATCCTTAGGAACACCTGCTGTATAGGAAAAAGAAGCGAGTACGAGACTACCAACGAAAAGGAATCCAATCGCTATGAATGGTAATCGCAGTTTGTCAACATTTGCGTCAGCACTTTTCTTAATGTCCATGATTTTTATATTTTAATTGTAAAAATAATAAATAAACGTACAAATACTATTCCAAAAAATCAATAATAGTGTTTGTACATTAAACGAAACGTGAACATCCCCAAATAAGTGCCGGTTAATCCAAAAAAATTCCAAAGTAATTGAAAGTTTCGTTGCGGATAAATAGTCAGTATTACCATTTCAATGCTGATAAGAATAAGAACGGTAATAATAACCGCATAGGGCAGTGCCCGTCGTTTTAAAACTCGATTATCTTGTTGTCGTTTAAAGCTTGTACACAGGTTAAAACTCATTATGAAATAGAAAAAACCGTAATAGAAGCTGTATTTAGGTGAGTAATTTGTCGAATGAGATAAACTTGGAAAGTTAATATCCATCAATAAAATGCACAGTACAACGAGCCATGCAAGACTCAAACCATAAATACGTAGGTTCAAATCTATCCGATTAAACTGCCGTATGCTTCTGCATTCATTAGAGAATCTATTTGACTACTATTTGAAATTTTGATTTTTACCATCCATCCTTTTCCATATGGGTCAGTGTTTACAGTTTCAGGGCTAGATTCCAAATCGGCGTTGAATTCAATGATTTCAGCAGAAATAGGCATAAAAAGGTCAGAAACCGTTTTTACCGCTTCGATGCTACCAAATACTTCTTCAGCATCCAATGTTTCGCCTTCTGTTTCAATTTCTACGTAAACAATATCTCCTAATTCGCTTTGTGCAAAATCAGTAATTCCTACTGTTGCGATATCGCCATCTACACGAACCCATTCGTGATCTTTTGTGTATTTTAATTCTGCTGGTATGTTCATCTCTCTTTTTTAGTCCAACAAATGTATACTTTTCATTCTTTTATAAGGTCTTACGCACGTCATTTTTTCATTTTTTCTTAAAAAATAATTGGCTTCGTTTGTAGGAGGATTGTTGATAAAACTCCCCTAACTTTTTGTTACTTTTACGCCACATGATTAATCAGGATCAAATTAAGGAAACCCAGGAGAGAATCGAGAAAATCGAATCGTACCTAAAAATTGATGAAAAGCGAATGGCTTTGCATGAGGCCGAATTGAAAACGCAAGACCCCACTTTTTGGAATGATCCGAAGGCTGCAGAAGAGCACATGAAGGATATTCAAAGTCTTAAAGTGTGGGTTGAGGCTTATGATTCACTTAATTCTGGATTTGATGATATGGAAGTCATGGTGGAATTTGCGAAGGAAGATCCGGACGAAGAACCGGCTTTAGATAAACATTACGAAAAGTTAATCAACAACCTGGAAGAATTAGAACTTAAAAACATGCTTTCGGATGAGGAAGATAAGTTGAGTGCAGTTCTTCAAATTACTGCAGGTGCAGGCGGAACAGAAAGTTGTGATTGGGCACAGATGCTGATGCGGATGTACCTAATGTATGCTCAAAAGAACGGCTATAAGGTGAAGGAGTTGAATTACCAAGATGGTGATGTGGCTGGAATAAAAACAGTGACCCTTGAAATAGATGGTGAATTTGCCTTCGGTTATTTGAAAGGCGAAAATGGTGTCCATCGACTGGTGCGCATTTCC
Organism: Flavobacteriales bacterium UBA2040; assembly: GCA_002332715.1. Lineage (GTDB taxonomy): Bacteria > Bacteroidota > Bacteroidia > Flavobacteriales_D > Crocinitomicaceae > UBA2040. Next base: position 5,369 of record DDBE01000221.1, on the reverse strand, counting down.
CCTTTCGACAGTAATGCTAAACGACATACTTCTTTTGTATCTGTGTACGTTTATCCTTTGGTGGATGATACGATTGAAATTCATGTAAATCCAGCAGAGGTTTCTTTCGAAACTTTCCGTTCTGGTGGTGCTGGTGGACAAAATGTGAACAAGGTTGAAACGGCTGTTCGTTTGCGACATGAACCTTCGGGAATAATTATTGAAAATTCAGAATCCCGATCTCAATTGGCCAATAAAGAAAAAGCGATGCAATTATTAAAATCTCAATTGTATGAATTGGAATATCGTGAACGAATGGAAAAAAGGGATGCCATTGAAGCAAATAAGAAGAAAATAGAATGGGGTTCACAAATTCGTAATTACGTTATGCATCCGTACAAATTGGTCAAGGATGTGCGGACAGGACACGAAACAGGGAATGTGGACGCTGTAATGGATGGTGAAATAAATGAGTTTTTGAAGAGTTATTTAATGACTTTCGGGAATTAAGGGATATGAAAGCGAAAGTACAAATTTGGCACAATTCGCGATGTTCAAAAAGTCGGGATGCATCTCAATGGCTAGCTGAAAAGGAGATTGAAAATGAATGGGTTGACTATATGAAAAGCCCAATCACCACTTCAGAATTAAAAGCCGTTTTGAAAAAATTAAATATTTCGGCTTTCGATTTAATTCGTAAAAAAGAAAAAATCTTTGTTGAGAATTGGAAAGGTCAGGACAAAAGCGAATTAGAATGGATAGAGATCATGGTTCAAAATCCAAAATTAATCGAAAGGCCAATTATTATTAAAGGTGACCAAGCAGTAATTGCACGTCCTCTTGAAAACATAGAGAAATTGTTTTAAAAATTTGTAGGGAATAGGATATGAGAACAAAATATATTGATTTAATTGAGCAGACATTTGATTTTCCACAGAATGAATTCAGTCTGGAGGAAGACAGGTTGTTATTTCATGGGATTGATTTAATGAAAATAATTGAAGAGTATGGTACACCGATTAAGTTTAACTATCTCCCACAAATTTCAAATAATATTCAACGGGCTAAAGGTTGGTTTCGCGAAGCCATCAATAATTTGGGTTATACTGGAAAGTACAAGTATGCTTATTGCACGAAAAGTTCGCATTTCTCGTACATTTTAAATGAAGTACTAAAAAATGACGTTGAGATAGAAACTTCGTCGGCTTTTGATATCGACATCGTACAAGAACTGATGAGAACAGAGAAACTTGCTCCAGGTAAAACCATTATCTGTAATGGATACAAACCTCAAAATTACATCGATAAAATTGGTGAATTGATTAATTCGGGTGAACTGGACGTTATTCCTGTCGTTGATAACATTGAGGAAATGGAGCAATTGTTGGCGGTTGTAGATGAAAATATAACCATCAATATTGGAATTAGAATCGCTTCAGAAGAGGACCCGAAATTTGAGTTCTATACCTCTCGATTGGGAATACGGTATCGCGACATAGTACCTGTCTATAAGTCTTTTCTGAAAGATAATCCGAGAGTTAAGGTAAAAATGCTTCACTTTTTCATCAATACAGGAATCAGCGACAACGCCTATTACTGGAATGAGTTAACCAAGTGTTTGCGCGTATACAGTGATCTTAAATTGATCTGTGATGATTTGACTTCTCTCAATATTGGGGGTGGATTCCCAATTAAAAAGTCACTCGCTTTTGACTACGATTACTCATATATGGTGCATGAAATTTTAATGCAAATTAAGAAAATGTGTTCTGAATCTAAAATTCCAGAACCTACCATTTTTACTGAATTTGGATCTTTTACAGTAGGTGAGAGTGGAGGAGCAATTTTCAAAGTCATTCACCAGAAACAGCAAAATGACAGGGAGAATTGGAACATGATAGACTCATCTTTCATGACGAATCTACCTGACACTTGGGCGATTAATCAACGGTTCATTATGTTGCCTGTAAATAAGTGGCAAGAAAATTACGAACGTGTATTATTGGGTGGGTTAACTTGCGATAGCGACGATTATTACAATTCGGAACAACATAGTAATGCCATTTACTTACCCAAGTTTGATAAAACTAAACCATTGTACATCGGATTCTTCAACACAGGTGCATATCAAGAAACGATTGGTGGTTTTGGAGGACTGAAGCATTGTTTAATTCCTGAGCCTAAACATATTATAATCAAAAGAGACGAAGAAGGAAAGGTGACGACAGAAGTTTTTTCTAACGAACAAACCGCTTCAGATTATTTGAAAATACTCGGGTATTAACATATAATTAACAAGTCAATAAAAAGAGTTTAAGTTTTAACGATTTATTGGCTTTTGTCGGTTTTAAAATGTTACTTTTGCCCTCCGAATTCACACCTACAAATGGAAATTAGTTCCACTATAATGAGCATACAAAAAATATACACCAAGGTAAAATCAAAATTCAGCGATAGAATAGAGGTTTTAAGCCAATTAAAGAACGTAGAATTTATCATTGTGGATAAAGACGAGCGCAACTTTGAGGACACAGATGCTTTGATCATTTTTCACGAGGACCACAATTTGGAAGCATCGGGAGAAGAAATTCGCGATATTTTCGAAAAGAAACTGCGTCCTATTCACAAGATTGATATTAACGGAACGAAGCAAGTTATTCTTACACATTATGGTTTGTGGGTAGATCGTAATAAGGTTCAGTCTCCTTTGATCATTGGAACAGACCAGTTGGTTAACAATCCAAAAATCGAAGCACTTTTAGCTGAGATGCCATAAGGGCGAAAAATCCAATTTATTTCTTTACTCTTTGAACTTCAAGACGTTTTTTGCGTTTATGAAAGATATTTTGTACTATGTCAAAAATGAAGAAAGCAATCGTGGTTGGAAGTGGAATAGCTGGCATAGCTTCTGCCATTCGCTTGGCTGTTAAAGGGTATGACGTAGAGGTATTTGAGAAAAACAGTTATTTAGGCGGTAAATTGACGGAAATCCGTTTGGATGATTATCGCTTCGATGCTGGGCCTTCACTTTTTACTATGCCACAATTTGTTGAGGAATTATTTGAACTTTCTGATAAAAAGCCTTCTGATTATTTTGAATATGAACGTTCCAAAATTGCCTGTCATTATTTTTTCGAAGACGGGACATTTCTTCCTTTTCCGGCTGATAAAAAGAAATTACTTCATGAGGTTGGGAAGCGTCTTAAAATCGACGTAAAACCTTTGTTTGAGCATCTTGAACATGCAGAATATATTTATCGAAAAACGCACAAAACTTTTCTAGAACAGTCTCTACATCAATTCGGTAATTATTTTTCCAAAGATATTTTAGAATCTATACTTGCTATTCCAAAACTAGGATTGTTTAGCACAATGAATGAGGTCAATGAAAAGAAATTGAATCACCCAAAACTAGTTCAAATTTTTAATCGATATGCGACGTACAATGGTTCAAATCCTTATCAAGCACCAGGAATATTAAATGTGATACCTCATTTGGAGCATGGTTTTGGAACATTTTTCCCGAAAAAAGGAATGAATGATATCCCGCAATCATTGATCCGTTTTGGTAAAGATTTGGGCATTAAATTTCAGGTGAATCAACCCGTCGATGAGATAGTTGTCGAAGCTAAAAAGGTAAAAGGGATTCTAACAAAAGGAAAATTTTTTCCAGCGGATGTCGTTTTTTGCAATTCAGATATTCGACCGGCGTATAAATATCTTCTTCTAACAGAGAAGATTCCAAAAAAGGTGCAAAAGCAAGAACCGTCTAGTTCTGCGATGATTTTTTATTGGGGAGTAAAGAAAAAGTTTGACCAATTGGATTTGCACAACATTTTTTTCGCAGAAGATTATAAAAAGGAATTTGAAGCTATTTTCAACAAAAATACGGTAGATTCTGATCCGACCGTTTATATTCATGTTAGTTCTAAGATGAAACCCGATGACGCTCCAGACACAGGCGAAAATTGGTTTGTAATGGTAAATGTTCCATCAAATTCAGGTCAAAATTGGGAAACTTTGCGAAAACAAATTCGCTCGAATGTATTGTTGAAGTTGAGTCGTCTGCTAAAAACGGATATTGAATCACTGATTGAAGTCGAAGATTATTTGGATCCAATTCGTATTGAGGAACGCACCTCGAGTTTTGCAGGTGCACTTTATGGTGCGAGCTCAAATGATAGAATGGCGGCGTTTCTTCGTCATCCGAATTTTTCTAAAGTGAAGGGGCTGCATTTTGTTGGCGGTAGTGTCCACCCTGGAGGAGGAATTCCCCTTTGTCTACTTTCAGCGAAGATTGCAGTTTCTGCTGTTAAAAATTAATCTTTTCGTTCATCAAAAGTAGGTTAAAAAATACTCTTGTGTTACCAGTGATAAATTTCTTACACGAGCGCAGGTTTTAGGAATGGTATTGTTACTTAGTATACTGCTCTATGCAAACGGAATGGATATTTATCGCCTAGTTTTTTTAATTTTTCTTGTTCCTTTCGGTAAGAAAGATTGTGGATCAGGCTAAAATGACTTGCAATATATACGCGCGATTATGTTTTGAGCTAAAGATATTAGTCTCCTGATGTGTCAGTTGTTCGAAGCACAAATGTAGCTTGCATTATAGGTAGACTTAGCCTTATTCAATTAAGAGAATGATTCGAATTTTTCAAATACATGTTCCAACCATCGATGCTTCTGTCAACTGTTTCAATACAATTGAGACTTCCCTTTATTGAATGGACAAATATTCGTCCTTTTATTTACAATTGAGGTTTGGAGCTGCAGATTTTCCTCAAACAAATATTTTATAAAATAGATGCGACAGAACCGGAAGTTCGAACCAAAAAAATAAATTCTATATTTTCATTAATCCCTTTAATGTCAAGCGGTTTAGACAAAATAAAAAGCGGAGAACCAATCGATATTGATCAGTTCTCCGCTAAAGTGAGCCCGCTAGGATTCGAACCTAGGACCGCCTCCTTAGAAGGGAGGTGCTCTATCCAGCTGAGCTACGGGCCCCTTTCAGGGTAATAATTCTAATAAAAACCTAAATTAAACAAAAATGGGGAAGATTTCTCTTCCCCATCGTCGGGGTGGCAGGATTCGAACCTACGACCTCCTCGTCCCAAACGAGGCGCGATACCGGGCTACGCTACACCCCGAGCTTTTGAGCTCGATAAATCGGTTTCAAAATTAGTTTTGCAATGCCTTTTCAGACAACCGGTCTGCAAATCCGAGTGCAAAAATACAGTTTTAATCGAAATTCACAAGAGAAAATTTAAAAATAATCTGCTTTAACAATAAAAACTTTTCAGCGGAGGATGGGGGATTCGAACCCCCGGTACAGTTACCCGTACGTCAGTTTAGCAAACTGGTGGTTTCAGCCACTCACCCATCCC
>DDBE01000209.1:10322-10545 GCA_002332715.1 Flavobacteriales bacterium UBA2040 | reverse complement strand
AAAACATTCTATGGTTTAGAGCAATTTTTGAAAGAAGAATTGGAGGAACTTGGATTCTCTGATATAGTAATTTTGAACAGAGCAGTGCAAACAAAAGGTTCATGGAGAGATGTTTATTTCATGAATTTACATTTGCGTTGTGCGGTTTCGGTATTGGTGCAAATCGCCAAGTTTAGAATCAAAGACGAGCAGGATTTATACAAAAAGGCGTTTAAAATTGATT
>DDBE01000209.1:9826-9991 GCA_002332715.1 Flavobacteriales bacterium UBA2040 | reverse complement strand
GACTTTTGCGGTAAAAGGGGCGGTTTTCTCTAAACTTTTCCGTCATTCGCAGTATCCTCACTTTTTATTGAAAGATGCTATAGTTGATAAATTTAGAGACGAAGGTTGGGATAGACCATATGTGAATGTCAAAACTCCGCAAGTTATGTTTGATCTTTATATTGG
>DDBE01000209.1:2954-9608 GCA_002332715.1 Flavobacteriales bacterium UBA2040 | reverse complement strand
GGATAGACCAGATGTGAATGTCAAAACTCCCCAAGTGATGTTTGATCTTTATATTCAAGAAAACGAGTGTATAATTTCACTTAACTCTTCGGGACTTCCTTTATTTCAGCGTGGTTACAGAGAATCGATTGGCGAAGCACCTATCAACGAAGTGGTTGCAGCTGGCTTGATTCGTATGACCGGTTGGGACAAAAAAACAGATTTGTACGATCCATTTTGTGGTTCAGGAACTATCTTGATCGAAGCTGGGTTAATGGCAGCAAATATTCCGTCAAACATTGAGCGACACCACTATGCATTTAAGAACTTTAAAAACTTCCAACCCGAAGTTTGGGATGAAATTTATGAGTCTGCGAATAAAAGATGTAGCGAGTTACCGTGTAAAATAACGGGAAGCGATATATCATCAGAAATGATGTTGAAAGCAAAAAGAAATCTTCGTGGTTTGCCAATTGGTCGATTTATCGAGGTAGGAAACGACGATTTTGCCGATACCAAGAAACCATCAGAAAGTGGAATCATGATTTCGAATCCGCCTTATGGTGAGCGAATGGGAACTGAAATTCCAGAAATGTACGCTGCTCTTGGTGATTGGATGAAATCTGAAATGAAAGGATACACTTGTTGGATAATCTCAGCGAGTGAAGAAGGATTTAAGAATGTAGGATTGCGTCCGACTCGAAAATTACGTTTGTACAACGGAGATTTGGAATGTAGTTTCCGAAAGTTCGAAATTTATGCAGGTTCCAAAAAGGATCGCTATGACGACAATGGGAATTTGAAGGAGGAATTCAAAGAAAAATAGATAACTAAAAATTGGTAAAATGACGGGGTGAATCTCGATAGTTATCGGGACACCCCGTCATTTTTTATATTCCGCTTATCTGAACAAATTCCCCACCCATAATCTTGAATTTACGACCCATGATTTGAATGGTTTCTCCTTCCAACATGGAAGCAATTTTAACAATATCTTCTTCGATGGTATGAATACTCCCTTTGGTTTTCCAGGCAATCTGTAAATAATCTGGGTGTATGAAACCACCAGAAGCTCCGCATAAAATGATGTGAACTGGTTTGGAAAAGCTGGTCAATAATTCCAAATCTTTGACTGGTGCGTGATTATCCGCTACCATTACTAATTCTTTGTATAGATTGGCCAGACTCACACCTTTAATGAGTGCTTCCATATTATTTTCCGGACCGTCACCACCACCGCCTTTGCCTTGAACGAAACTCACCTTGTTGACCAATTCCTCAATGGTTGGTTTGTTTTGGTAATAAATTCCTCCAGTCATGCCGATTTTTTTCTCGCTCGTACTTTTGTTGTCACCATCATTGAAAAACACGAATTGAAGATTCTTCTCTTTTGAAATATTGAGTTGATACCACGTTAAAAGCTGCTGAACATATGGATTCATGCTTCCGGTAACATCGCAAACGATTAGTTTCTGAGACCAATTGTTTCGACTAAGAACTTTATCCACCACTAAATCGGTTGTCCCCACATTTCGCATCGAAGCTTCGAGTCTTCTTTTGTGACCTTCCTCAAAAGAGATTTTTTCTTTTTTACACCAATCTTCGAATTCCTTTTTTTCTTTGGCTAATCGTTCTTCGATGGCTTTAATTCTATCTTCTTCTATTTTTTTTCGACGAAGTATTTCTTTGGTTCCGATGTACTGGATATTTGAAGAAGCCTGTGATGTTCCTTTGCTAAATGGAATGTCCTTCATGGCAAAGTTTTTATTGTATAAGAAGTTGATACTGTATTCATCTCCTTTGGGAAGATAAACTATCAAAATTCCCCGCTCGTTCGTTGCTCCCTTGAAAGATTTATTTCTGTTTTTACCAGTGAAAATAACGGTTTCGTCGACTAAAGAGGTGTAGTCTAAACTTTTTACTTCAAATTTAAAAGCGGTGTAATTCGTGATGTTTCGTGGTCGGATCATAATCGAATTTTTCACGAAAGTGGTATCGGGTAAAAGTTTAATTTCCGATTCTAATGCTGCTTTTTGCATGTCGGACATAGCAAATATTTCATCTGAAGCAGCCATGTCATGACTATAGGTGTAGGTAAACATTGCTGTCATTCCTGCTCGTTCCGGCGTTCTAATTTCCTGTTTACGTGTGTGATTTTCGATGTTCACTTCGTACCGACTGCCACAATCCAAAGTAGCTATTGCAATTCCCTTGAAGTCACTCTTACTTGAAACATTATCCGTTTCGCCAATTTTCGTAAAGACAACCTCCTTGTTGGTGTAAATTCCACCTGCGATGTTTTTCAATTCAATACTGACGTTTGTTTTGCCATCTTGACTCCACAAAAATGTGCTAGAAAAGAATAGCGAAGCGAATAAAGAGTAGCGAAATATTCGTTTTGCTGGAAGTAGGTTTGCCTTCATAATTGGTCGTTTAGATGCATAACGACTAAGATCCAAAAAGTAACAAACCATCTAACATTCATCAAGTTACAATGGTTGAAAATTTCACTTTTTTTGTCAGCGAAATTTTATTTCACCACTGCAACAAGCGATAAGTCAAAGGCTTATAAAGCAAAAACACGCGCCATATCAAATCTCGAAATAATTTTTCCAGAGGAAATGATTTTCATGTCGTTTATAAGTCTAAACTGAAATAAGGTGTTGTATTACTAACCTTTTTAGCAGGTTAGTGCATCATTGTCGATTGATTCGATTAATGGGTGTTCATCCAATTTTTTTATGGTTCATTTTTCAAAAAAAACCGAGTAACATTAAGAAACTCGGTTTTAAATTTGTTTTACTTTTTCTATAAGTGAATTACTTCACCATACGCCGCTGCTGCTGCTTCCATAATAGCTTCAGACATTGTTGGGTGAGGATGAACTGTTTTAATCAATTCGTGTCCTGTTGTTTCCAATTTACGGATAGCAACAATTTCGGCAATCAATTCTGTAACGTTAGCACCAATCATGTGTGCTCCAAGTAATTCTCCGTATTGTTCGTCGAAAATCAATTTCACAAAACCATCTTTCGCTCCAGCCGCACTTGCTTTACCTGAAGCAGAGAAAGGGAATTTACCAATTTTAATTTTCAATCCTTTTTCCTTTGCTTGATCTTCTGTCATACCAACAGAAGAAATTTCAGGAGAAGAGTAGGTGCATCCTGGGATATTTCCGTAATCCAATGTATCTGGATTTGTTCCAGCGATTTTTTCAACACAAATAATTCCTTCTGCGGAAGCGACGTGAGCCAATGCTGGACCTGGAATAACATCACCAATTGCGTAATATCCTGGGATATTAGTTTGGTAAAAATCATTTACTAAGATTCTTCCCTTATCTGTAACGATTCCAACATCTTCCAATCCAATGTTTGAAATATTTGCTTCAATTCCAACCGCGGAAAGAACGATATCACATTCGATAGTTTCTTCACCTTTCGATGTTTTCACTTTCACTTTACATCCTTTTCCTGACGCATCAACACTTTCAACAGATGAACTTGTCATGACAGAAATTCCTGATTTTTTGAAAGATTTTTCCAATTGTTTTGAAACTTCTGTGTCTTCAACAGGAACGATTCGGTCCATGTATTCAACAACAGTAACTTCCGTTCCTATTGAATTATAGAAATAAGCAAACTCAACACCAATTGCTCCAGAACCAACAACAACCATTTTCTTCGGTTGTGTTTTCATTGTCATAGCTTCACGGTAACCAATAATCTTTTTACCATCTTGAGTAAGATTCTGCAATTGACGACTTCTCGCACCAGTAGCAATAATCAATCCTTTGTCTGCAGTATATTCAGTTGTTTTTCCGTCAGCATCCGTAACAGAAACCTTCTTTCCTTTTTGAACAACGCCTGTTCCCATAAGAACATCGATCTTGTTTTTCTTCATTAAGAATTGAACACCTTTGCTCATTCCGTCAGCAACACCACGGCTACGAGAAACCATTCCGTCGAAATCAACTTTTGCATCTTTCACAGAAATTCCATAGTCAGCTGCATGATTAATGTATTCAAAAACATTGGCGCTTTTCAATAGAGCTTTCGTTGGGATACATCCCCAATTCAAACAAACTCCACCCAAGTTTTCTTTTTCAACAACGGCCGTTTTCAAACCCAATTGAGATGCACGGATAGCCGTAACGTATCCTCCAGGTCCACTTCCAACAACAATAATATCGTAATTCATAGTATTTCTTGTATCAATTTTGAGGAGCAAAGTTAAGGAAAGATTTGAAAAATAACAGGTGTTTTGTTTGATTGCTTTGGATATACGATAACATTGAGAAATTAAGGTGATAAGGGTGATAAGAATAATAATCTAAGTATGTTATGCACAAAAGACACTAATTTTCTTAATACCTCATTTACTTAATGTTGAAAATTTGCCAATTAATATGTGAAAAACTTGCCCTTATAGTGAATAGAACACCCCGCCATCACGAATAATTTGATTAATTTTGCAATTCAATACAAAGGTATATATGGAAAGCACTTTGCAAACAGAAGCTACATTAGAACAAGCAGTTGAATTGGGACTTCGTCCAGAAGAATTTGGCGAAATAATAAAGATATTGGGAAGAATCCCAAACTTCACTGAAACAGCTGTTTATTCAGTGATGTGGTCAGAGCATTGTTCATACAAAAACTCCATTCATTGGTTGAAAAAATTACCGAAAGACGGTCCGCACATGCTAGTGAAAGCCGGTGAGGAAAACGCAGGTTTAGTGGATATTGGAGATGGTTTGGGCTGTGCTTTTAAAATAGAATCACATAATCACCCAAGTGCTTTGGAGCCATATCAAGGAGCGGCAACTGGAGTAGGAGGTATCAACCGTGATATCTTCACAATGGGTACTCGCCCGATTGCTCAATTGAATTCACTTCGTTTCGGAAACATCGAAAGAGACCGTACAAAATGGTTGGTGAAAGGTGTTGTAAAAGGGATTGGTGATTACGGAAATGCTTTCGGTATTCCAATCGTTGGAGGAGAAGTATTCTTCGATGATTCCTACAATACGAATCCATTGGTAAATGCTTTTTCAGCAGGTCTCATCGATTCAAAAAAGATTATTTCGGCGAAATCAAAAGGTCCAGGAAATCCAGTTTTTATTGTTGGTTCATCGACAGGAAAAGATGGAATTGCAGGAGCGGCTTTCGCCTCAAAAGATATTACAGCAGAATCGGCAGACGATTTACCATCCGTTCAAGTTGGTGATCCATTTATGGAGAAGTTACTTCTTGAAGCAACTATGGAATTATTGACAACCGATGCTGTTGCTGGGATGCAAGACATGGGTGCAGCAGGAATTACTTGTTCATCATGTGAAATGAGTGCTGGTGGAAATGTTGGAATGGACGTTCATTTGGACAAAGTGCCGACACGTCAAGAGAATATGTTGCCTTACGAAATCCTTTTGTCAGAATCACAAGAACGGATGTTGGTGGTAGTAAATAAAGGCGAAGAGGCAGTTGTAAAACGCATTTTTGATAAATGGGATTTACATGCTGAAGAAATTGGTATAGTTACTGAATCTGAACGAGTTCGTTATTTTATGAATGGCGAATTGGTTGGAGATGTTCCTGCAGAATCACTAGTACTAGGTGGTGGTGCTCCCGTTTATAAAAGAGAATATTCTGAGCCCGCATATTATCAAGAATACAAGAAATTTAATATCGATCAAGTTCAAGAACCAACGGATATGGTTACAGTGGCGAAAGCCTTACTTGGACACCCGAATATTGCGTCAAAACGTTGGGTGTATGAGCAATATGATTCAATGGTAGGCACACGATCGATGACGACTAATCGCCCGTCGGATGCAGCAGTTGTTAACATTAAAGGAACAAACAAAGCTTTGGCTATGACGGTGGATTGTAATTCACGATATGTGAATGCTGATCCAGAAGTAGGGACAATGATTGCTGTTTCTGAAGCGGCAAGAAACATTGTATGTTCAGGTGGAGCTCCATCTGCAATAACAAACTGTTTGAATTTTGGAAATCCATACAATCCAGAAAGCTACTGGCAATTCGTAGGGGCAATCAAAGGAATGTCTACTGCATGTTTGAAATTTGGAACGCCAGTTACTGGAGGAAATGTTTCATTTTATAACCAAACTTCAATTGACGGAGTTGAAGTACCTGTATTTCCAACGCCGACTATCGGAATGATTGGATTGTTAGAGGACAAAGACAAGGTAATGTCACTTAACTTCAAAGATAAAGGCGATTTGATTTTTCTTTTGGGTGATTACAAAAATGATATTTCTTCTTCAGAATATTTGGCAAGTTATCACGGTGTGAAAGAATCTCCTGCTCCATACTTCGATTTGGAAAAAGAGTTCGCTTTACACGGAATGATTAGTGGATTGATTCAAGAAGAATTAGTTAATGCTGTGCATGATGTCGCAGACGGTGGATTGTTCATCACTTTATTTGAAATGGCTGCACCTGGTGAGTTAGGGTTCGATGTAGAGTCGGATGAAGAAATTCGCCTGGATGCCTTCCTATTCGGAGAAGGTCAGGGAAGAGCAGTGGTAACTGTAAACGAAGACAGCGAAGAAGATTTCATCGAGTATATTTTGGATAAAAGTGTGAACTGCACTTTGTTAGGACACGTTACCAAAGGTAAATTGAACGTTGATGGTGAATCTTATGGATT
>DDBE01000209.1:1985-2628 GCA_002332715.1 Flavobacteriales bacterium UBA2040 | reverse complement strand
AGGCTTTATTCGTTTCGACGCAATTTTTTTATGTCCGATTTTCGTTTTTTCGCTTTCAACCGTTTCTCAATTACCGACCTTGGAACCTTCGTGGGTTTGCGTTTTTTACGAATGTGAAAAGCTATTTCCATAGGTTTATAGAATCTCATTAGTAATGCTTTTTTGTTCTTGAGTTGAGAACGTTCAGACTGAGAAATGATTTGTAAAATCCCTTCAGAATTGATCCTGTTTTTCAATTTTAAAGAAACGAGATCTTTCTGTTCGTCTTTTAACAATCTGGAATTTGTTACATCAAAGTTCAATTCCACTTTCGATGATAATTTGTTTACGTTCTGTCCACCTTTTCCACCGCTGCGCGAGGTTTTGTACGTTACTTCTGTTTGAAGTTGATGAATATTTGGTTTCATGTTTTATAAATAGACGAATTAATTCATCCGATTTAATTTTCACTTCAAAAGGTCGGTTTAAAAATATTTCAGCAAAAGAAATCAAATCAAAATTTGAGCAAGCTATATTCAATAATAGAATCTAAAATGGAGACATCTGATTTATCCTAAGAAATTATTCGTCAAAGAGAAAATCTTAATAAACCAAATTTGGGTAGAGTGGAACGAAGAACAAAACGACTATTGCGACAAATCGA
>DDBE01000209.1:0-1620 GCA_002332715.1 Flavobacteriales bacterium UBA2040 | reverse complement strand
ACAGGACAAAATTCAGATTTCTCTAGCTATGAATTTCTAGTAAGTTCGTGAAGTTGTATTTTCGTCATTTGACGCATTTATTAAATTAACAGTCCGACAGTCCGACATTTACCGCCAAACCTCCTTCAGAAGTTTCTTTGTAGCGAGAACTCATATCTTGAGCCGTTTCCCACATGGTTTGAACCACTTTATCCAAAGAAACTTTAGCCTTTGAAGCATCACCATCCAAAGCCAATTCTGCAGCATTGATTGCTTTGATAGCTCCCATTGCATTTCGTTCTATACAAGGAATTTGAACTAAACCTTGTATTGGGTCGCACGTCAATCCCAGATGATGTTCCATTGCTATTTCCGAAGCCATCAATATTTGTTCAGGCGAACCACCCAACAATGAAGTCAATGCGCCAGCTGCCATCGCCGAGGAAACGCCAATTTCCGCTTGACAACCTCCCATTGCTGCAGAAATCGTTGCTCCTTTTTTGAAAATGCTGCCAATTTCACTAGCAACTAATAAAAATTCCTTGATATGATCGAAATCACCTTTGTGATTTTCAATGGTCAAATAATACATCAAAACAGCCGGAATCACACCTGCGCTGCCATTCGTTGGAGCTGTCACAATTCTGCCTAGTGAGGCATTTACTTCATTTACTGCCAGCGCATAACACGAAACCCATTTCAAAATTTCTCTAAATGCAACCGTTGTATTGCGAATACTGGTTATCCATTCGTCTTGATTCGTGTACTTTCTGTCGCCAATAAGTTTCGCATGCATACCAAATGCACGACGGGAAACTTCCAGTCCTCCAGGCAAGGTGCCTTCAGTATGACAACCAACATACATGGAGTCGAGCATCACTTCCCAAATTTTTTGGATTCCTGAATTTACCTCGTCTTCGCTATGCGTGGAGAGTTCATTTTCAAAAACTATTTCGTTGATTCTTTTATTTTGCTCCGCGCATGTTTTCAAAAGATCTGCTCCATTTTCAATTGGATATGGATACGTTTGAAATATTTCATACTTTTTCTTGGCGCGTTTCCTTTCTTTTTGTACAACAAATCCTCCTCCAATTGAAAAGAAGGTTTCAACTCGTTTTTTTGTTTTAAAAATACCTGTGATCGTTATTCCATTTGGATGAAAAGGCAAGAATTTCTTTTGAAAAACAATGTCCTTATCCCAATCGAAATCAATGAATTGTAATGCATTCAAAGGAATTTTTTTCATTTTCTGAATGGAATCGATATCTCCTTGAATTTGTTCTACAGGAAAAGTTTTTGGGTCGTTTCCACAGAGTCCCATAACAACTGCAATATCAGTTGCGTGCCCTTTTCCTGTTAAAGAAAGGGAACCATATAAATCGATTTTAATATTCGTTAATTCAGAAATATCTTCTTCCAAAGCAATGATATCCATGAATCGCATTGCTACACGCCAAGGTCCAAGAGTGTGAGAACTTGATGGTCCAACTCCAATTTTTAACATGTCAAAAATGCTTATACACTCCATGAGATAGATTTTATCACAAATTTAATCGTGTTGCGAGAATTAAAAAGGAAAAGTGGAAATATTATTCTACGTCGTCGTCTTCATCGATATTGATGATTCCTTGTTCGACTTCA
>DDBE01000230.1:1153-6829 GCA_002332715.1 Flavobacteriales bacterium UBA2040 | reverse complement strand
AATCTGTTACGCAGTCAACATTCAGCAGCTGGGGACCCACCGACGATTGGCGAATTAAGCCCGACATTGTGGCTAATGGTGTTTCTCTCTACTCGGCCGACAACGGAAATGACACAGATTACGGAGTCAAAAGCGGCACTTCAATGTCAGCGCCGACTGTTACTGGTGCCATTGCTTTACTTCAACAACATTACCACAATATAGATGTTGTATATATGAAATCGGCTACTGTAAAAGCTTTACTACTAGGTACAACCGATGAAGCTGTGGCTAATGATGGTCCTGATTTTCAAAGCGGTTGGGGATTGATGAATGCAGAACGTGCCGCTGAAGTAATTTCAGACCATGGCATCCTTGAACTGTCAATAACAGATGGAAACGCTTATACAACAACATTTGATGTGGATGGATCGTCACCAATTACATTGTGCATGGCTTGGACCGATCCTGCTGGAAATCCTGTATTCGGCAACACCGACGATAAAACACCCATGCTAGTCAATGATTTAGATGTGAGAATTATACAGAATTCTACTGTTTACGAACCTTGGCTATTGCTGCCAAATACAAGTTCAGACAACTTCACGGATGCAGCTATAAAAGGCGATAATTTTAGAGATAATGTTGAACGGATTGACATCAGCAGTCTAGCGGCAGGAAACTACACGGTAACCGTGTCCCATAAAGGCAGTTTGGTGAATGGAATGCAAGATTTTTCAATTATATTAAAAGGTTCCATGGGGTCACTAAATATCGATGATTTGGAAAAACCAAATCCTGTTTCTATATATCCCAATCCGGCTAAAAACACTATAAAAATTGAAGGTTCTGCTATTTCAGCTTTGGACAAAACACAACTAATTTACAATCTGATTGGTCAAAACTGTAGTGATAAAGTAAACATTATCCAACAATCAAATATTATGGTGACGCTTGATATAAGCCAACTTACCAAAGGTATCTATTTCATTCAATTGGAAAATTTCATTTCGAAGATAACTAAGGAATAAAGATTTTACCCTGTAAAAAAGCCTGACTCTCATCAGGCTTTCTATTTATTAATTCAGTTGGAACAGCACTTTCTGTTTTCCGATTTCTTTTGCTTCAATGGCTTTACTGTATTTTATTATGAACTTCAAAGCTTTGATTGAAGGGCCGATTTTAGACTCCTCGACAGGAGCAACATTAGGGTATTTTTTCAACATAGGCATATTTTGTTTTTATCATTATACCTATTAAACGAAAGTCTTAAAAGATTATTTTATTTGGTGTGAAAATTAATATCCACCAAAGTATCTACGGAGCGACCACTCTGTCACCAAAGCTAGTAATAACAACAAAAACAAGATTTTCCAGTCAATCAAATCGATGAAAACAGATTCGGCATACGACACGTTGACTAAGTCTTTTCTTTCGTTCAAATCACCATACATTGTGTTCGAATTTTCCAATGTATAGAACTTTCCGTTCGTTTGATTTGCCATTTGACGAAGCACTTGATGATTTGCCTGATTGTCTAAATCCTCGAGTAATAAATCCTCCACAATAAACGCTCCTGATTTTGAATACGATTTGCCGTTAAATGTCGTATTAGCGGTCCAACTATAGCTTCCAGGTGTCAAGCGACCTGTATTTAATCTGTATGAATTTCCATTTATTCCAAACTGAAACTTATTTAACTTCCCTCTTTCTCCTTTTAGCGAGAAATTGATCGTTGGTGACGTTATCAAATCCATTGATTCATTGTAAAATTCAGCCTTAACGACTAATTCCTCTACTTTTGTTATGCGCTTTGGCAAGCTAACGATGAAAGGCGAAGTGTTTTGTCGAACCACCAAATACTGCGTGATTTTCTGAATGAATTCGTTAAATGAATCGAAAGAACCATTTCGTTGAAAATCATTTATTTTCCATCGCCATAGACCTTCACCATATACAACACCATATTTTATTCCATTTTGCTTTCCAAAGTACATCAGCGGATCTTTCTTTTGAATAGCGCCAATTCGTTGATACAGAAACACATCTATTCCTGCCGGATAAGCTGTATTTCCAAATCTAGATTTCAATGGTGGGAGATAATCGAAGAATCTTTTCAAGTTATCAGAAATCTCAAAAGGCACAAACGACGAATTGAATTTAGCATCTACGTCATCGGACTGATTTCCTCCCGGAAGTTTCATACCTATACATAAACGGCTGATTTCGGATGGGGAACTAGACGCCCCAATAATATAAAGAATCGGAATTTTCTTGCTGGTAATCAAAGGAACGATGGAAGGATCATTTTGCCAACCTGGCTCGTGCCAAACGATTAGGTCCACATCTTTTGTGTTCTTGTTCCAATCCTTAGTTAAAACAGATTCAACAGAAAGATTTTCATCTTGTTCCATCACGGATTTGATAGCCGCAACATCAGGATGAGGCGCTCCAGCCAAAATTAAAACTCGACTTCTTGCATCTAAAACTTCAATGTAAACGTCTCGCGTATTGTTCTTTAAATTGTATTCACCGTCTACAACAGATAAATTCACCGTATATCTTTGCACACCTACTTGATTGGCTTCCAGTGTGAAATTTAATTGTTTAAAAGCATAATTGGGATCAGCATAGGAAACCGATTGTGAAGAAACAACCTTCCCATTTTTCGAAATAGAAACATTTGCGGACCGAATACCCATTTTTATGGCCTCCACCTCTACTTCTATCGGAAACTGGTTTTTTAAAAATGCGAAATCATTTGTTGTGACACCTTTTATATACTGATCTCGTTTTGGAACCGTATCTCCCAAACCAATTGTAAAAAAAGGTGTTAAATTGAACTTTTCTGCCATGTACAATGGATTCGAGCCTTGGTTGTAATTCCCATCCGAAATCATTATGACACCTCCAATATTACGGTTGTAATAATCAGTGTGTATTCTTTCTAAAATTGCAGATAGGTCAGTTTCTTCGCCGTTAAATTTCAGTTGATCGCCTGCATTTCCTGCTAAATTGACGTCGAAATAATCAAAACGATTCCCAAGTCTGTCCCGTAGTTCGTTTCTAATTTGTGGAAGTCTAGATTTTACTTGGGCGGAATCTTTGTATTTGACTACAGAAGCCGAATTATCTATAACTGTAATGATAACTGGCTTTTCTTCTCGGTGACTTTTGTATTCGAATAGAATTCCGAGCAACATCAAACCCAATAAAATCAAGGATAGAGATCTTAGGACGATGAGAAATCGACGTTGGAACTTGGATAATTCCTTCACCCATCCACTTTTTTTATACAGTGAAATGGCTAAGAAAATGGCCAAGATTGACCAAGGGAAAATCCACCAAAGCGATATATCTGAAATCCAGTTCATTTTTTCGAGTTACGAAAATAAGAAACTAAATGGTCAACCGCTTGGTGGATTTTCTAAATTGTGATTATTTGAGAATTATTTTTTCTCGTCTACGTAGTTTTGCATTGAAAATGAGATACCTAAGCCTAAAACAGATTTAAACTGCGTAACAGGTCCATTTTTAGAAACTCCATCAACTGTTCGTTGAATATCAATATCATCGTCATAAATCAAGTTCCATTGCAAAGAAGATGATAACCAACTATTGATTTTGAAAGAGAATAAGGTTTCTGCATTTACATCAATATTTTGTGGGTTGTTATTGTAATTTGTAAACATCGCTAATGCACATTTGAAATCTACATTCTCCGCGAGAGTGCGCTTGTATTTCATTTGTAAATATGCTCCAAACTCACCTCTAAATTGTTTTCCAGCGATAATTAAATTTCCAAAACCATCGTATTCCGCAGGATCAACTCCAAATGCACCTAAATTTGCCAATCTATCCGATTTGACAAAGGTCATTTTTGCCGATAATGGCGAGACAAACAACGTAAAGTTATCAGTTGGACTGTAATCAATACCTAATGCAACCGTTGCATATCCTGGCGCCATAAATCGTGAAGCCGCAATAGAATCATTAGGAAAGGCATAACCATCCAATGATTGCGTTCTAAAATTCCCCAAGAAAGATAAATAATAGTGTTCTTTCAGTCTTTTACCTACATTTGTATTCAACTCAATTCGATCATCTGTTTTTTGAAAGGCTTGATTTTTTGGGACATCTTTTCCCAAGTAATTCACAGCTCCTAAAGCCAAATGAAGGTCATTATCCCATTTCATTGTTCCTTTTTTATAATTCGCTGTTGCATCAACAAAACCAAGTGCGGCAAAGTTATTACGCCCGCCCGCATTCCAGTTCACAAAAGAAGTTTGACTTCCATTGATACCATAAATGGCTTTCATTTTCCAGTTCTTCACTTTTACAATTGAATCTGCCTGTGCCGAAGCCATGGTTGCAGCAAAGACGGCAACAATCAGTAAATGTTTTCTCATAATTTTCATTTTGTAAAGGTGTAAAGTATAAAATATTCGACTGCAGGTAAATTATTTAAGATTTCTCTAACATATTGAATCCAACAATGCTCAGACTTATTACATTCGATTTCCCCTCCCTTTTTCGTATTTTTGTCGAAAATTTCAAAAGGATTATGAGTAAGACAGTATATATAGTTTCGGCGGTTAGAACACCAATGGGTGCATTTATGGGTGGATTATCTACCGTGCCTGCAACAGTTCTAGGATCAACAGCGATAAAAGGCGCTTTGGAAAAAGGTAATGTAAAAGCAGATTCAGTAAATGAAGTATTCATGGGGAATGTTCTTCAAGCAGGTGTTGGACAAGCTCCAGCACGTCAAGCAGCACTTGGAGCTGGTCTAGGAAACAATGTTCCATGTACAACCGTGAACAAAGTTTGTGCTTCTGGAATGAAGGCAGTAATGCTAGGTGCTCAATCAATCATAGCTGGTGACAATGAAATCGTTGTTGCTGGTGGAATGGAAAACATGTCATTAACTCCACACTATTTGGACGGACGAAATGGATCGAAATTCGGTAACATCACCATGTTGGACGGAATTACGAAAGACGGTTTGTTGGATGTTTACAACAATGTTCCCATGGGTAACTGTGCTGAACTTTGTGCAAAAGAACATAATTTCTCTCGCGAAAATCAAGATGCTTTTGCAATAGATTCATACAAAAAAGCTGCTGCTGCTTGGGAAGCTGGAAAATTCAATGATGAAGTTGTTCCTGTAGCTGTACCTCAAAGAAAAGGTGACCCAATCATAGTTTCACAAGATGAGGAATTTAAAAATGTTTTCCTTGACAAAATTCCAAACTTACGTCCTGCTTTTGATAAGGAAGGAACGATAACTGCTGCCAATGCTTCGACGTTGAATGATGGAGCATCTGCTTTAATCTTAGCTTCAGAAGAGGCGGTTCAAAAATACGGATTGAAACCAATTGCTAAAATCGCAAGTTATGCGGATGCTGCGCAAGAGCCTGAGTGGTTTACAACAGCCCCGGCAAAAGCGATTCCTGTTGCTTTGAAAAAAGCTAACTTGACGACAAGTGATGTGGATTACTGGGAATTGAACGAAGCATTTGCAGTTCAAGTACTTAGCTTCCTTGAGCACTTTGGAATCGCAGATGATGATCCTCGCGTTAATCCAGTTGGTGGCGCAATTGCAGTTGGTCACCCACTTGCATCCTCTGGTGTGCGTTTAATTCTTAACTTGGCGCGTGGCTTTGAAGCCCACCCAGAGGTGCGTTATGGCATCAC
>DDBE01000230.1:0-825 GCA_002332715.1 Flavobacteriales bacterium UBA2040 | reverse complement strand
GGTTTAGGAATGGGCGGCACCATCATCTGGGAGAACCCAAACTTCAAGGGAGGCAAATAAAAATGGCTACTGAAATGATCATGCCAGAAGGAGCTCCTGAGGAAGTTGTTACGAATGCACTTGTTCGCGAAATTGATTTAACGCCATTTGGTGCCAGCGGTAAATTGGCGCTAATCACGTTAGATAACGGGCAAGATCACAATCGTCCCAATACTTTTGGCCCTAAATCACTTATGGCACTAGATGCTGCAATCACTGATGCTGCAGCGCGCGATGTGGTCGCAGTTGCCATCACCGGTAAACCATTCATCTTCGCAGCTGGCGCTGATCTTTCAGCGCTTTCGTTCTTAACCGAGCGCGAACAATCACTGGCAATCGGAAAATTGGGTCACGATGTTTTCCGTCGCTTAGGAGAACTTGGGAAACCGACTTTCTCCTTTATTAATGGACTTGCACTTGGTGGTGGTCTTGAGGTTGGCTTAAATAGCAATTACCGCACTATGGCCTCAACTGCACTAACTGGATTTCCAGAAGTTTTCTTAGGTTTAGTTCCAGGTTGGGGTGGCGCAACGCTGCTACCTAAATTGATCGGGCCAGAGCGCGCAGTACAAGTAATCATGTTAAATGCGTTAGCAAATAACACCATGCTGAAAGCAAAAGATGCTTTCAAATTAGGCATGGTGGATGCAGTTTTTGAGCCAGCTGATTTCCTAGAAAAATCGGTTCAGTTCGCAGCCAATATTCTAAATGGCTCAACCAAAATTGAACGTGCCGACTACAGCAATGATCCAGCTTGGGAAACAGCATTAGCTACAGGAAAAGCTG
>DDBE01000046.1 GCA_002332715.1 Flavobacteriales bacterium UBA2040 | reverse complement strand
CTGAGGGAAAGGAATCGTAACTTTATGTTCGCGGAACAAACGATCAATTTCAAAACGAATATCCGACTTAAACGTATTTACATCCCAGCTTTGTTCGGCCCAAAAGAGCACTTCCATTTCTAGTCCGTTGTCGCCGAAGTTTTTCATTCGGACTAATACTTCGAGATTTTTATGGACTTTAGGATGACCAAGCGCAGCCATTTTCATGAGGTCCTTCACCAATTCGGTATCCGTTCCATATGCAACTGAAACTTCAATAATAAAACGAGAAAGGGGAGAACCATGCGACCAGTTTTCGACGTATTCTTGGGTTAATTTGTTGTTGGGAATGATGAGCACATTCCCATTTCGTGTTTCAATTTGAGTGGTTCTCACATTGATTTTGATAATTTTTGCAACAACAGGTTCCTTATCACCCGTGTTGTATATTTCAAGGATATCACCGATTCGAACATTTCCTTCAAATAGTAGGACGAAGCCTGAAAAAATATCCTTGAAGACGTCTTGAAGTCCTAATCCAATTCCCACTAATAATGCTGCAGAACCCGTAAGTAGGACAGTCAACTTTACATTTAAGATTTGTAAACAAATTACAAAGGCAAAAATGTAGATGATGTATTTGGCAATTTGTATGTAAACAAATTGAGCACTGGCATCTAAATCTTTCCGAGATTTTAAATTTCGAGTGATGTATAATTTAACGAAATTCAGCAATACACGTGCTATGAAGAATACGATAATTATTCCAATAATATGGGAAAAGGAGACCGTTATATATTTACTTTGAATTAAGTTGTGCTCCAAGAATTTTTCAAAACTGACGTCTCGATTGTTGAAACTAAAACTATAAATGAACCCATAAGCAGTGAAAATGTAGATGCTTTGACTAAGCAAACGAAGCAAGGTAGTTCGGCGACCTTCCACGCTGATGTTCTGTCGTAGCAGCATGCGCTTCAATGATTTGTGAATCAACCTTCGTGCAGCAATAGAAACAATTATAATGACTGTAAGAATGATTAAATTCCAAAGACACACGTCATACGGACCAAATTTGAAAAGAGTATAGCTCAACATTTATTTATTGATAAATTCTACCTAGTTTATTT
Organism: Flavobacteriales bacterium UBA2040; assembly: GCA_002332715.1. Taxonomy (GTDB): domain Bacteria; phylum Bacteroidota; class Bacteroidia; order Flavobacteriales_D; family Crocinitomicaceae; genus UBA2040. Next base: position 6,526 of record DDBE01000046.1, on the reverse strand, counting down.
AAAAATACTTTTCTAGCACTATCCAAGCGGATTTGCTGGCTCATTAAATCTGAAAAATCAGCATTCTCGTCTTCACTTAGTTTTTCTATTTTATCTTTAATTTCAAGAATTAATTTAGATATTTTGGCAACTTTAAAAGAGTATACAGTATCCATTATCAATCGTGGTAGTTTATCTCTTTCTCCTTGGGTGATTATTTTTAGTTTTTCGAACCAACTTGGACTCAATTCATATTCTTCCGATTCAATGTCTGAAACTAGTCGCACCAATTCCTGATCTTCGTTTCGAAGAAAATAACTGGGTTGAAAAAAAGTACTTTCTTCTAAACCTTTGGCCACCATGCTGTGAATTTTATTGAACAAAGGGTAGTCCAAAGTTAATTCGTCTTTTTCCAGTTCATGACAAATCAATTCGGCAACGCTTGTTTCAATGGTGATTTCTTTACCATCTTTATCTTGCGAAGGAATCTCAATAGCAAAAACACCATACTTCACCAAAACACGAATTAATTCAAATTCGGAAGAATCGAATTGGTCGGTCGCTTTTGGTTTTACTTGCTCCGTATGCTTTTGGGTAGGAGTAGAAGTTTGCGTTGTGTCAAATGAAGTATTGGGAACATTGACAGCTCTTTTTGTCTCCCCAGCTTTTTTTTCAATTGTTTTCGCTCTTGATTTAGCAATTTCCGCAATGACAATATCTTCGTCAATATCAAATTTAGCGGCTACTTCCTGAGCGTAAACAGATCGAACAATAGAGTCGGGAATAAGTCCAACTGAACTAACAACATCTCGAATGAGCTCCGCTTTTTTCAAAGGGTCATTTGCAGCATCCTTCAAGAGAATTTCTGATTTGAACGAAACGAAATCTTGTGCGTGATCCTTTAAATAATCTTCAAGAACTGTTGTACTGTTGTTTTTTGCAAAGGAATCTGGATCTTCTCCTTCAGGAAATAATACAACCTTAACCGACATTCCTTCCTCCAAAATCAAATCGATTCCACGGAAAGAGGCTTTTATTCCAGCATTGTCGCCATCATAAAGTATGGTAATGTTTTTTGTGTATCGACGAATGAGTTTTATTTGCTCTTTGGTCAAAGATGTTCCAGAGGAAGAAACCACATTTTGGGTTCCAGCTTGATACATGCTGATGACATCGGTATATCCTTCGCAGAGAAAGCAATTGTCGTATTTAATGATATCGTTCTTCGCGAAATAAAGTCCGTAAAGTATATCACTTTTATGGTAAATAGGACTTTCGGGCGAATTGTAATATTTCGCAACTTTCTTTTCCGTTTGGAGTGTTCGACCACCAAATCCTAATATTCTACCTGTAATACTGTGAATGGGAAACATGACTCTTCCTCTGAAGAAATCAAATTTTCGATCGTCTTTCGATTTGACAAGACCAACCGTTTCAACGTATTCTTGCTTGTATTTTTTTTCCTGAGCAGCTAAAGTGAAATCGTCACCTTTGTTGAGGCAATACCCTAATTCAAACTTTTTAATAATGTCTGAACGAAACCCTCGCTCTTCGAAATAAGATAGGCCAATCGCTTTTCCCTCATCGTGCTCAAACATATTTTTCACGAAGTGATTTTTAGCGAAATCATTGATGATGAACAAGCTTTCCTTTTCGGTATGAGCCGCCATTTCTTCAGCCGTCGGAGCTTTTTCCTCTGGCAGAACAATTCCATATTTATCAGCCAACCAACGTAGGGCTTCAGGATAAGTGTAGTGTTCTTTCTCCATCAAAAACGAAACAACAGTTCCGCCTTTTCCTGTAGAGAAGCATTTAAATATTTGTTTGCTTGGAGAAACAGAAAAAGAAGGAGTCTTTTCATCTGTGAAAGGACTTAAACCCATGTAACTGGAACCTTTTTTCTTCAGACTCACAAATTCCCCAATCACCTCCTCGATACGAGCAGTTTGCATTATTTCATCAACGATATGTGGGGGAATCATTGCCATTTAATATCCTTCAGGTAATCCGTAATCTTTTTCTACTATTGTTCCGTCTTCTCCATAGGTTTTCCAAACACCAATCATTGTGTCGGCCCAATATTCACCCATGTACCTAGGTCGAGCATCTGGATAAGAAGTGTACGAGTGTCCTTGTCGTTTACCATGTTGATACATCGTGAAACCCAATTCTCTCCCATTTGGACCGTATAATTCCCAGCGACCGTTTCGTTTGTTTTCATTGTCGACAGGACCAGTTATTTTTACCTGTTTTTTTCCTGGATAGTATTCGAAATATATCCCACCTAACGTTTCGATAAGGGTTTCTTGCTCCGCGGCATCGTTTTTCATCTCGGGTTCATCATCCCTACATGACGCCAAAAAAAGGCCAATTGAAAGGATAAAAAACAAATTTTTCATATATACTAAGATAATCTATTGGTTGTATATTCTACTAATCCGATTAAAGATTCTTTTGCTGAAGAAGAGGGAACGTCTTCGATTAGTTTCAAAGCACGCTCTTTATAGTCGGTCATAACTTTGTGGGCATATTGAATGCCTCCTCCGTCGATGACCAACTGAATGGCCCGTTTGACAGCTTTAGAATCTTCGTTTTGGTTTTTAACAATGTTGATCAACTCTTTTTTAATAGAGGGTTCGCTATTATTTAGGGTGTAAATCAAGGGCAAAGTCATTTTTTGTTCGCGGATATCATTACCGGTTGGTTTGCCAATTTTATTTGGGTCGCCGTAATCGAAAATATCATCTTTAATTTGAAAGGCTATTCCGATCAGCTCACCAAATTCGTGCATTTTTTCTTGTAATTCAGGACGACCAACGCTCAAGGCAGCGGCATCGCAAACACAAGCAATTAAAGAAGCCGTTTTTTGACGAATAACCTCAAAATATACTTCTTCATCAATGTCTAGACGACGAGCTTTTTCTATTTGAAGCAATTCACCTTCACTCATTTCTTTTACTGCACGAGCTACGACTTGAAGTACATCTACATTGTCTTTTTCGATAGAAAGCAACAAGACTTTGGAAAGGAAGTAGTCACCAACTAACACAGCAATTTTGTTCTTCCAAAGTGCATTGATTGAAAAATGACCACGGCGTTCGTTGGCGTCATCAACTACATCATCATGTACCAAAGTTGCCGTATGCAAAATCTCAAAAAGCGAAGCGGCTTCGTACGTTTTGTCGGTTACTTCACCCAGCATTTTTGCCGTAAGAAATAGGAACATAGGTCGAATTTGTTTCCCTTTTCTCTTAACGATGTAATGCGTGATTTTATCCAGAAGAGCCGCTTTTGACACTAAATTTGCGGCAAAACGAATCTCAAATTCTTTTAATTCTTCCTGTATAGGATTCGTAATTTCTTCGACGGACATCATTGGTACAAATATAATAAGATTGTAGCCTTCCTCGTAGCTACTCTAAAGATTGTTTGAGAAGAATATACGGGTCAAAATCAATTCCCAAAAATGAAATGTAAAAGTGGGCTATTCAACTATAATCAGTGACATTTTATGTCTTTTTTCGGATAACAAATACGTTTTCCCATCCAATAATTGCGAGCTTTTGGTCGGAGTTATCCTTTTGAATCTGCTGGATGAGGTAATTACTTTAGTTGTTTGAACTCCACTTTGAGTGATTTGAACCGATCTCAGAAATGTTTTTTGTCCGGCTGTTGCAACGGGAGATCCTGAATTGCCATTTTCGATATTTTTCGGATTATCGTTAAATAGAATTACGATATTTTTCGTATTCGATTTGGCCGCCGAAAAAGATGAGTACACTCCATCATCGTTCACAGAAGTTTGTCTTTTAGTAATTACACCAGATTTTTCCCACTGACCATATTGGTCAAATTTGAAATGAAGAATATTGCCATAAATGAACGTTTCCGTATAATTATTTCCATCTATTTCTCGATTATTTGCCACGTCCCATTCTTTTTGAAATTCTTCTGTTAAAAGCATAAATTCTCCATCATCAAATAGTAAAACGGAATGCAATTGCAATTCAAATTTATTTTTTTTCGATTTCCGTTTCTGTGAATTAACAAGCATTTTTAAATCATCTTCAGTGAAGTCATGCAGGTTGTTTGACTTTAAACGAAATTTTTCATCTAGCAAAAGGTTGAAAATACCTTGTGGTTCAAAGGACTTTGTTTTTGAATAAATGCCGCAAACAATGATAGAACTATCTGATGTTTTGATTTTCAATTCAATAATAAAACGCTGATTTAAATCCAGTTCAATTTCCTGTAATTGGTCTTTATCGTAATTGTATTGAAACAAGAAATAGGTGTTTTGCTTTAAGTTGGAAATTTGCAAATCGGGCTGATACAAATCGACAATATTTTGCCCTGTAAAAGTGATTTTATTTTCACCATCAAAATTGAAGTCACTTAGTACAAATTGTTTGCTTTTATCTGGAAATTCAACTGTTCTCCTCCATTTTAGAAACAGATTATCATCATAACATTCTATGATGAGTCTTTGTTTTTTCGATTCAGTTTGCGGAATATTTTGGGCTACAATAAAGACAGTTTCAGCGTTGTCAGTGATTATTTTGAACTCAGAATCGTTGGTGTAACCATGACTTTGCAGATCTATCTGTAAGCTTTGGGATACATTGCCAAGTATATCCACCTTGTGAATGGTAACAGATGCGCTTTCAGTTTTAGGGTTCATTGTAGAAACCGTATAAAAAGATTCGTGTAAGGAGAAGACTTCTTTCAATTGAGATTTCTGATCTTTTCCGTCCATAGTGGCCAAAAGAACAGACTCCAAGAAAATTCCAGATTTCTTGTCAAAAACATTCGTGTAGAGCGCTTGTTTGCCTGAAAAACGGTTATTGTGAAAATCAATGGAGAACACCTTGGACGAATCAGAAAAGAGGAAACCTTGATGACTTGCCGTGTTCTTTCGTTTCACCCAATCACCTTGTATGTGGGAAACTTGAGCAAGTGTATACGAGTAAAAAACGAGAAATGAGAGAAGGAAGATTGTTTTGCCCATTTCTAAAGTTATTGAAAATTATTGGCTTTCGAATTTCTTTAATTCCAATTTTTCACCGTCAAATTCGGCATAGGTGTGATAGTTCATCCATTCACCTAAATTGATGTATTTCGAATTTTCTCCAACTGTGATATCAATCGGATAGTGGCGGTGACCGAAAACGAAATAATCGAAATGTTCTTTTTCTAAAGTTTCTCGAGAGAATATAGCAAGCCATTCCTTATCATCACCGAGATATTTTTCATCATCTAAAGCGGTGTGAAGACGACTTTTCTTTGAAGATATATTTGCTAACCAAAATGAAAAATTCGGATGAAGTCGGGCGAAACACCACTGACAAAATTTATTGGCAAAAACCTTTTTTAAGAATTTGAAGCCTTTGTCACCTGGGCCCAATCCATCACCGTGCCCGATAAAAAATTTCTTACCATTGTATTCTAGAACAATTGGTTCTCGATACAATTGAATTCCGATTTCTTTGGGCAGGTAATCGAACATCCACATATCGTGGTTGCCAGTGAAAACGTTTACTGGAATTCCAGCATCGGTCAATTCGGCAATTTTACCTTGTAATCGAATAAATCCTTTAGGTATGGTGAATTTATGCTCGAACCAAAAGTCGAAAAGATCACCAACGAGATAAATTTCTTGGGCAGAATCTTGAATAGAACTAAGCCAGCGAACAATCTTGTCTTCGCGTTCTCGACTCTTTTCATGAGACGGAGCCCCAAGATGAAAGTCGGATGCGAAATATATTTTCTTTCCAGCTTCTAAAATCATTCAGCAAATATACGCTTCAATTCTTGCTCTAGTGCCGCGCCGCGTAATTTCGTTTGGATAATTTTTCCATCTCGGTCTATTAAAACCGTAAATGGAATGCCTCTAACTTGGTATTTTTGAGCTGCTGCACAAGACCAACCCTGCAGATCACTCACATGATTCGCCCAAACTAAACCGTCCTTTTTAATCGCTTGTTCCCAAGGTTCTTTCGTCTTGTCCAAGGAAACAGACATGATGGTAAATCCTTTATCCTTGTATTCATTATACAATTTTACGACGGCAGGATTCTCTCTACGACAGGGGCCACACCAAGATGCCCAGAAGTCCAAAAGAACGATTTGACCTCTAAGATCTGACAACTTCATTTTGGTCTTTCCATCCAACATTAGCTCCTCAAAATCTGGCGCTTCTTTTCCTGGAGAAAGGAAATCCATTGCTTCCTTTTGTGCTTTTTGCGCCAAATAATTATCGTAGTTGCTTTTTATTGAAGGTGAGCCAGGTAGACTTTTTTCAATCATTAAAGCTACAGTCTCATAATATTGCCACTCTGCATTGACATCATATGAGGTCATTGCCGGCAAAAGTGCAGGTGAATTTCTGTTTTGTGCTACGAAGATTTCTCGGTTACTAATAAAGTCTGAATGAGCACCTTGCAAATCTTTGCTAATTAATTCTCTATTTTGAGGCTCAGTTTGCAAGCGTTGTTCCAATTGTGCTCGTTTCTGATTGTACTCCAACATTTGAGTAATAAATACTTTC
>DDBE01000184.1 GCA_002332715.1 Flavobacteriales bacterium UBA2040 | reverse complement strand
GGTTTAGCAAAACAATTTTCAGATGATCCAAGCACTAATTCAAAAGGCGGTGTACTTCCAACCTTTGGTTCAGGAACTACAACGAGAATGGTCACTAATTTTGAGGACGCAGCTTTCTCTATTAACGAAGACGGAGGAATTTGCGAGCCAATTGAAACACAATACGGTTGGCACATCATCAAAAGATTAAACTTAGTGCCTCTTGCCTCTTTTGATAAGATGAAGAAGGAATTGGAAAATCGTGTGAGTAGAGATGATAGAGCGAAGAGAACGCAAGATTCTTTTGTGAAGAAATTGAAGAAAGATTACGATTACAAAGCTAAATCTGTTCGTCGTGTCAATTATTTCAAAAATGTAATCGATTCTACTTTTTTTGCTGGTAAGTTCAAGGCAGACCAAGTAAAAAAGAACAAAGTACTTTACAAAATAGATGGTCAAAAAATACGTCAAATTGAGTTTGCAGACTTTTTAGCGAAGACATATAGAACTCAACCGCAACAATCTGCTGAGAAATTAGTAGATGACCAATACAAAGAATTTGAAAAAACGCAGATTTTAGGTTATGAAGAATCTAAATTGGAAATGAAATATCCAGCATTCAAAAGCTTGATGCAAGAATACCATGATGGTATTTTGTTATATGAAGTAATGTCTGACAAGGTTTGGAACAAAGGAATGAAGGATACTACTGGCCTTAAAACATTTTTCGAAAATAATCGCCAAGATTACATCTGGGGAGTACGATACGATGCAATGGTTTACGAATGCTTAAACATGGAAGTTGCGAAACAAGTGTCTGATATGATTAAATACGACACTATCACTTCTATACATGTTATTGACAAAATAAATGCGAAAAGTCAATTGAATTTATCCGTAAAGACCAATAAATTTGAAGTAGACAAAACTCCATTTTTATCGAACGCCAATTTGAATAAAGGTATAAATCCAGTTTATTCGTTTGAAGACAAGTATTATGTTGTTAAAGTTGACGACATTTTACCTGCTGGAATAAAAGAATTGAATGAGACTAAAGGTGCTGTAACTTCTGACTATCAAAACTATTTAGAAAAAGAATGGTTGATAGAAATCGAAAAGAAACACCCGGTAAAAATTTATACAGAAGTTCTTTACAACTTAAACAAGTAATTTGCAAAAATTAATGCATCGAATAAGCGGTATTGTTCTATGTTTAGGAACACTTCTTTTCTTGCATTCTTGTTCCAACGACGAACTTTTGGCCCAAGTTAATAACCACAAATTGACTGAAAATGATGCTGAAATGCTCATGGACAACTTGGGATATGATTCGAAAAAGAAAGAGGACCTCACTGTTTTTGTCGACAAATGGGTAGATGCAATGGTCATGCAAGACGAAATTGCCGAGTCGAACGAAAGAATGGCGAAAGTCGCAGATTTCAGAGCATCATTATTCAAAGGCGAGTTGGCCAATTACTTTTTAACGGAAGAACAATTGATGATATCGATTGATACCCTTGCAACTGAAAAGGAATTAAAAAACTATTACGAAAAGCATAAAGACGAGTTTGAACTGCAAGATTTTATCGTTAAGGCTTTGTTCATTAAATTACCCGTAGATGCCCCTAAAATGGACGAAATCAAGGATGCTTACCTGTTAAAAAACGATAAAGACATTGCGCGAATCGAATCTTATGCGAAACTTTACGCAGATGACTTTTATTTCGACGACCAAAATTGGATCTTTTTCGAAGAAATCAGAGTTAAAATGCCATCTCGTCGTTCTATCAATTCAAACAGTGTTGTTTTGAGCAGATCAAAAACGCATTTTGAAGCAGATGGATTTGTTTACTTTATAAATGTATTGGACTATAAACTAAAAAGTGAATCTCCACCCTTTGACTTTATAAAAGATCAGATTCGAGAAAGATTGATAGCACAAAGAATGAATGCGAAAAGAACCGAAGTAGAAAAAAAGCTTAACGAAAGATTAAAAAACAAACATGAGATTACAATTAATTTATAGTTCCCTTTTCTTATTATTATCTGGAACTATTTTTGCTCAAAAAAGCCCCATTGTCATCGACAAAATTGTAGCTCAAGTTGGAGATGAAATCATCCTCTTATCCGATTTGCAAGCCCAAAAATTGCAAATGGTTCAAGCGAAGTTGGAGGTTGACCACAAGACGGATTGCAATATCATCGAAGGATTAATGTACCAGAATCTGCTATTAAATCAGGCGATTTTGGATAGTATTACCTTACCGGAAGGTCAGGTCAATGCTGAAATGGAAAATCGTTTGCGTGTAATCGAACAACAAATTGGCGGACGCGAAAAAATGGAAGCGTTTTACGGCAAAACTGTTTCTGAAATAAAATCTGAATTTTACGACATCATTGAGGACCGTTTGTTAACGCAAGAAGTAGAACGTGTTATTACAGAAGGGCTAAGTGTTACTCCAAAAGAAGTACAAGCTTTTTTCGATAAAATTCCGGAAGACAGTATTCCGTTTATAAATGCAACGATTGTTTTTCAGCAAATTGTATCGTATCCTGCAATTACGGAAGCTGACAAAAAAATGGCATACGACCGCTTAGTTGAAGTAAGAAAAGCGATTGTTGAAGTTGGAAAAAGCTTCGATACACAAGCCAGAATTAATTCAGATGATCCAGGAAGTGCAAAAGATGGTGGTCGTATCAAAGCAACTCGTGGCATGATGGTTCCACAATTCGAAGCGACTGTTTTCAGCTTGAAAGTGGACGAAATTTCACAAGTTTTTGAGACGGATTACGGGTATCACATTGTGAAGTTGTTAGAACGAAAAGGGGACGATTATACCTGTCAACACATATTGATTGTACCTCAATTTAGTGCTGAAGAATTGCAAAATTCAGCCTTGAACATGGATACTTGCTACAATAAACTGAAATCAGGCGATATCACTTGGGAGCAAGCTGTGCCAAAGTATTCGAATGATGAAGATACGAAACAAAACAACGGTACAATAACGGACCCACGAACGGGTGAGCAAGAATGGAGTACAGAGAATTTGAATGAAATTGATCAACAAATTTACCTATTGACCAATACTTTGAAAGTAGGTGAATTTTCGGCACCAAGTCTATATGCCAACATATACGACGGTAAACAAGGTGTCCGAATTGTTAAGATTAAAGGTCGAACAGAACCACATATTGCGAACTTGACGCAAGATTATGCCTTAATCAAAAGAGCTGCTGAAAATGATAAGCGCGAGCGAATTTTGGAAGAATGGACCCAAAGTAAGATTGGAAATGCCTATGTTAAAATAGATGAAGACTATACAGATTGTGTTTTTAGAAATACGTGGATTCCAAAATAGATTCTATCTTTAAAACCTAAACAAAAGAAAATTAATGTCAGACGTTGCTGAATTAGAAAAACTCGTTGTTGATTATAAAAGATTAAAAGACGAAATCCATAAAGTTATTATTGGTCAAGATGAAGTAGTCGACCAAGTGCTCATTTCCATTTTTTCTCGTGGACATTGCTTACTAGTTGGTGTTCCCGGATTAGCGAAAACTTTATTGGTAAATACCATTGCACGAACTTTGGGATTATCCTTTAATCGAATTCAGTTCACCCCTGATTTGATGCCTTCAGATATCGTCGGATCAGAAATATTGGATGAATCACGTCAATTTAAGTTTTTGAAAGGACCTTTATTTGCCAATATTGTTTTGGCAGATGAGATTAACAGGACTCCCCCAAAAACACAAGCAGCACTTTTAGAGGCAATGCAAGAACGCTCGGTAACTACAGCAGGTCAAAACTACCCTTTACCCGACCCATTCTTTGTGTTAGCTACACAGAATCCAATTGAGCAAGAGGGAACATATCCATTGCCCGAAGCCCAATTAGATCGTTTCATGTTCAATATTTGGGTAGATTATCCAAGTTTTGAGGAAGAAATGGCTATTGTTAAAGCTACAACGGCCAATGTTGAATCAGAATTGAAACAAGTTTTGGACGGCGATCAAATCAATGCCTATCAGAAATTGATTAGAAGAATTCCCGTTCCAGACAATGTGCTTGAATATGCCGTTCAATTAGTCGCTAAAACAAGATTGAAGAGTGATTCGGCACCGAAGTTGACCAAAGACTTTATCACATGGGGCGCAGGACCAAGAGCATCTCAAAACTTAATTGTAGGAGCGAAATGTTATGCTGCTTTGAAAGGGAAATTCTCACCAGATATAGAAGATGTAAAAGCTGTTGCTTTACCGATATTACGTCACAGATTAGTACGAAATTACCGTGCAGAAGCCGAAGGTTATAGCATGGACCGCATTATTACAGAGTTAATGTAGAAAACATTTATAAAAACAAAAAGAGCATTCTGAAATACATCGGAACGCTTTTTTTCTTTACAAAACCCAATTCTATTTTCTTTTTTTTGCAATAAAGAACAACTCATTGCCCATTCTAGGTAAAGCTGAGTTATAGCTACCTTCCATCAATTCAATCTGAAGACTTTCAGAAAACAGTTTTTCATATTCCAATTTTTCACCACCAAAAGGAGGCCCACCCTCAAATTCTTTATTAAACAGTAGTCCAACAACTTTACCTTCGTCGCTCAACAACTCTTCCATTTTTGTTACGTAATCATCTCGTAAGGCAGGATCAATTGCACAAAATAGGGTTTGTTCGATTATTAAATCAAATGGCCCCTCAAGGTCAAAAAAGTTTGCACACAATAAATTATTATCAGGAAAATCTGGCGCGTTTTTTTTCACTTCGTTCAATGCTTCTCTGGAGTAATCGGCTAAAAAAACATTGATGAATCCATTTTCTAATAAATAAATTCCTTCATAACCTCTGCCGCAACCAGGAATTAGAATTTTCAATTTCTTATTTTCCAATTGGTCGAAATACGCCTTCAAAGGAGGGGAAATATTTCCAAGGTCCCAGCCGGTTTCGCCATTTTTATACCTATCTGACCAATATTCAGAGTTCAAATCTTTCATTGTTAAATTATTTTTTACAATGTAAAGAAAGATATTGTTTTTGTTTAATTTCACTTATAAATCCACAAAAATTGAAAACAAAAGTCGCTTTCATCGTCAATTCAAAACGGAAATTTTCTTCTTTGGCTAAGAAAACTTTGACTTTGGTAAAAATGCAAGAAAGATTGGATTGTCATTTCTACAACACCGAAAGCCAAAAACATGCAACTACCCTAGCAAAAGAATGCGCTGATAACGGTTTTGACTGTATTATAGTTGTGGGAGGTGATGGCACGGCGAACGAAGTAGTTAACGGTCTTATGTTGTCAAAAAGAAAATTAGGTGTCTATTTCGGTATAATTCCAAACGGAAGTGGTAACGATTTTCAAACCGTTTTGGAGCCATTCGAGCCTGAAGAGTTTGTTGAAAAGTTGATTTCAAGACAATGTACCCAAATGGATATTATCAAGCTGACTACAACGAAAGGCATATATTACGCTATGAACATTGCAGGAATAGGGTTTGATGGTTTTGTAATCAATAC
>DDBE01000205.1:9053-9266 GCA_002332715.1 Flavobacteriales bacterium UBA2040 | reverse complement strand
GTTTGGATGACGAACCGAATGGAAAAGCATGCAAAATACATGGAAGAACAAAACAATGGAAAAGTCTGAAACCAGATTTCGGCTTCGGATGGACGACAAAGTCGTCGGCTACTCGAAAAAAATAAATACAAGCACCTTTTATTCTAAAGATAATTACGGTTGGACTGGTTACAAAATTGAATCAAATCAATTCGATTATTTTACTGGATCCTT
>DDBE01000205.1:663-8722 GCA_002332715.1 Flavobacteriales bacterium UBA2040 | reverse complement strand
CCACAAGAACATCAATACGGATTAATTGTATTTGACGATGTCCTTCAAATGTTTCAACTACTTTCTGTAGATGGCGAAGAATTGATTGCAGACAATGCTCTAACGTATTTGGATGAACACCGCTATGTTTGGAAAAGCTACCGATTTATTCAAAACCCATTGTAACTTTTAACTAGGTTTGCTGGTCTTACTTTATGATGCACAGAGTGTTATTCCTATTCGTGTTATTTTTACCAATGACGTTATGCGCTCAAAAACTTTTTTCGGGAAACATTATTGACGAGAAAGGATTGGCCATTCCCTCGGCTAAGATCTACGTCAAAAACGATGCTGAGCTCAGAACAGTTGCGGACATAGAAGGATACTTCGAAATGCGCCTTTTACCAGGAGAATACTACCTGATCGTTAGTTCTTTAGGATACGATGACAGAGAAGTATATTTGGGTATGACAGACGAGGCTACTCAAAAAGAAATACAGCTCTTTCCAGCGAATATAAAAGACCTAGAATCAGTTGAGATTACTGCTAAAAAAACCAACCCTGGCCGTGACATAATGCTGGAAGTTGTGAAACGACGAGACCAAATAAATCCATGGAATTATCAGCATACAGTTGAAGTATATACGCGGGCTACTGAAAAATTGATGGGAAAAGAAAAGACGGATAGACAACATGAAAAAGAGGAAAAAGAAAAGGAGAAAAAAAGAGAAGAGAAAGAGGCAAAAGAAAAAAAAGCGCAAGAAGAAGGAGTTGAAAATCATGATATACTAGAAGATCCATTTGCAGAAAAACGAAAAGAAGAATCGGAATTTACGAATTCAATGAATCTAGTTGAAGTGCAACTGTCACGTAATTTCTATCCGCCCAACAAGGTAAAAGAGATTCGGAATGCATACGAAGTGCGCGGCAATAAATTCAATCTGTATTACACGACGACAGTAAAATCCAACTTCGATTTTTTCCAGAACCTAATGCACTTAGATGATCTGCATCATACTCCGGTAAGCTCACCCATTTCTGGTCCAGGAATCTTGAGCTACAAATACCGATTAGAGGATCAATACGAGGAAAACGGTCAGAAAATCCATAAAATTAAAATCATTCCAAGAAATACGGCAACGACAACTTTAGAAGGATACATTTGGGTTATTGACTCCATTTGGATGGTTCAAAAATTGGAATTGACGATGGAAAAAGGAAACCTTATCATCTATGATAATTTCACCATTTACCAAGAATTCGAAAACTCAGGAGACACTTTAAATATTCTGAAAGAACAGAAACTTTCGTATGGTGTAAAATATGGAAAAGACATTTCTACATGTACTACTTTCTCCCAATTTAAAGACTATAATTTCAAACCCGATTTTAACAAGAAATTTTTCAATAATGAATTATCGGTTACCGAAGAAGAAGCGTATGACAAGGATTCCAGCTTCTGGAACAAGCAGAGAGGTATTTCATTAACTAATGAAGAACAACGGTATATTTTAATCAAGGATAGCATTCAAATGGCCCATAGTAAAAAGGAATACTTGGATTCTATAGATGCCATTTACAATAAAATAACGGTGTTGAAAGTCCTAGTTTTTGGAATCGACCACCGGAATCGTGACAAAAAAATTCAATGGAACTTGTCGTCTTTGGTCTCAACGATAGAACCTCTTTACATCGCTGGTCCGCGAATTTCGCCAGGATTCAGCTATTTTAAAAAATGGGAGAATGAAAAATTCATCTCTTCCAATTCCAACGCTAGCGTAGGTATTCTGAACGGAGATATAAAAGGAGGATCCTGGATTTCCTATCGTTACGACCCTTTTCATTTTGGTACAATAGGCGCGGGAATGTGGAATGAGTTTGATGTAATTCGAAGTTTTGACGCCATTACGCAAATCTATAAACGGAGTAATTTTATAGAAAAAACTTCGGCTCAACTTTTTTACTACCGCGAAATGGTAAACGGCTTGTACCTCAATGCTAATTTCAATTTCTCTGAAAGAAGGAATGTAAAACAATACAAGTTTATTACACTTTTGGACGAATATGTCCCTAATGAGGAACCGAGTGAATTTTCACCTTACCAAGCTTTGATAGGTTCTGTACGATTGAATTATACACCAGGTCAAAAGTACATGCGTGAGAAAAAGCGCAAGGTGGTTTTGGGATCCAAATGGCCCACTCTTTACGTGAATTACGAGCGTGGTATTCCGAGCGTATTTGGCAGTGATGTGGACTTTGAATATTTGTCTTATGGAGTTCAACAATCGTTTAAAATTGGAACGATAGGCACGACCAATTACAATGTAAAATCCGGATTCTTTTTGTCGGCCGAAGCCTTGTACGAAGCTGATTTTAAATATCACCGGAGAAGTGATCCGATTTGGTTTTCCAATCCATTGCAGTCCTTTCAAGGGTTGGATAGTTCATTGCCATCACGTAAAAATTATTTGGAAGGTCACTTTATTCATCATGACAATAGTGCAATCCTCAACAAAATACCCTTCTTGAAAAAAACGGGGATTGGCATGGTTGTAGGCGGAGGATTTTTACTGGTACCTGAATTCAATTGGCAACATTATGAGCTGTTTACTGGTTTGGAACGTAATTTTAAATTTTCCAGACGAAAGTTGAGAATAGGTGTTTACGTTGTGGCATCAGATGGAAATCAGATAAAACCGCGAACCGATTTTAAAGTATCATTTGCCTTGTTAAGTTTGCGGGATATGACGTTTAATTTTTAGAGGTATGCTTGTAACTTACTTAGCAACAGAAGGTGTTCGTAACATTTAAAAGTTTAAAATTCGCGAATTTTAAAAGACTGAAATTTTAGTTTTTTAATCCGGAAATTTTAACTTTACAGCTCTACATTTCCCCAAACCATTATCTTTGTCTCAAACACAGATAATCATGTACGCAGAACTCAAAGACCATCTTTCTCAAGAATTGAAAACCATCGAAGCGGATGGAATTTACAAACGCGAACGTATAATCACTTCTCCTCAAGGAGCAAATGTTCAAGTTAGTTCGGGAGAGGAGGTGGTCATTATGTGTGCCAACAATTACTTGGGACTTTCCTCACATCCAGATGTCATTCAAGCCGCAAAAGAAACGCTTGATTCACACGGTTTCGGAATGTCTTCCGTTCGGTTTATTTGTGGCACACAAGACATCCACAAAGAGTTAGAGGCGAAAATTGCAAAATTCTATGGTACAGAAGATACCATTCTTTACGCAGCTGCATTCGATGCTAACGGAGGTGTTTTCGAACCTCTTTTCGGAGCGGAAGATGCCATTATTTCAGATGAATTGAACCACGCTTCTATCATCGATGGTGTGCGTTTGTGTAAAGCACAACGTTACCGCTACAAACATTCCGATATGGCGGATTTGGAAGGCCAATTAAAAGCAGCACAAGCGCAACGTTTCCGCATTATCGTTACGGATGGAGTGTTCTCAATGGACGGCGATATTGCCAAAATGAATGAAATCTGTGATTTAGCCGACAAATACGATGCTTTGGTAATGACTGATGAATGTCACTCTGCTGGATTCATAGGTAAAACAGGTCGCGGTGTTCCAGAATACCACAATTGTTCTGATCGTGTTGACATAATTACCGGTACTTTAGGAAAAGCATTAGGTGGTGCAATGGGCGGGTACACAACAGGTAAAAAAGAAATCATCGATATGTTGCGACAACGTTCACGCCCTTATTTGTTTTCAAATTCATTAGCGCCGAGCATTGTTGGCGCTTCAAATAAAGTGTTCGATATTCTTTCTTCGACAACAGAATTGCGCGATAGATTAGAAGAAAACACCAAATATTTCAAATCTGCAATTGTTGCAGCTGGATTCGATATCAAACCCGGTGATTCTCCAATTGTTCCTATCATGCTATACGACGCTGCACTTTCTCAGAAATTTGCCGATTTGTTGTTGAAAGAGGGTGTTTATGCCATAGGATTCTTCTTTCCTGTAGTTGCTAAGGGGGCCGCTAGAATCCGTACTCAAATTTCTGCTGCACATTCCAAGGCAGATTTAGACAAAGCAATAGCGGCGTTCATCAAAGTTGGTAAAGAATTAAAAGTTATTGGTTAATATCAGCATTTGTAATTCAGAGCTCTTTGAAGTATAAGTTTTAGAATTAGGATAATTTACAATTTAACTTTCTACATATTTTGTAATTTTACACAGATTATGACAAAAATCCAGTTTTCATTTTTATTCCTTTTCTTTGGTTTGTTGGCCATGTCGGCATTCCAATATGAAATGATGGATCAAAGTGATTTGGATTCTATAACCATTGTTGAAGAACAACAAGAAACCTTTGGACAAACTGTTGAGGTTCTTGGAGATGAATTTAAAACTCCAAAATTTGAACTGTTTTCAAAATCTTTAGGTGAAGGTTTTAAACAAAAATATTCTATTATCCATATCGATAGCGAATACCCCAATGTCTATTTAGCCGTCCCTTATTCCCCTCCAGATTTGAGTTAGAACCCTTTGAATCAATCAAATTAGTTTTAATTATCAATTCTTTTTAATGAAAAAATTATTTTCCACGTGGAAGCAGGATTTACCCGCCAGTTTCGTCGTATTCTTTGTGGCCTTGCCATTGTGTTTGGGTATTGGATTATCATCAACATCTGTTCCAAACCATCCTGAATTTCAAAACATAATTGCCGGTGTAATTGCTGGTGTGGTAGGGGGTGTAGTTGTTGGCTTTTTCTCTGGCTCTAGACTTGGTGTATCAGGACCAGCGGCTGGATTAATTACTATCGTTTCTGCAGCATTATTGACAATGGGTTCTTACGAGTCCTTTTTAGTCGCTGTAATACTAGCTGGTCTTCTACAGTTCATAGCAGGATTTTTAGGTGCCGGAGTAATTGGAAATTATTTCCCAACCTCGGTCATCAAAGGTATGCTAGCAGGTATCGGAATTACCTTAATTCTAAAGGAAATTCCACATGCCTTTGGGTATGACAAAGACTTCTTTGGTGATGAATCATTTTTACAACCAGATGGTCATAACACTTTTTCCGAATTGCTATATGCTTTCAATGCGCTTGAAATTGGTGCCATTATTATATCTGTCCTTTCTTTGGCCATACTAATTGGTTTTGAAAAACCTTTCTTGAAGAAATTTGCCTTGTTCAAAATTCTACCCGGTTCGCTTTTTGTGGTGTTGTTAGGTGTTGGTTTAAACGAGATTTTCAGAGTTTCCTCTCCTGACTTGTTCTTGAACGAAAAGCACTTAGTTGCTCTTCCAGTTGCCTCCAGCATGAACGAGTTTTTCTCCTTTTTCAAATCCCCTGACTTTTCAGCCTTGGCCAATCCACAGGTGTATTTAATCGCCTTGACTTTGGCTTTAGTTGGAAGTTTGGAGACTCTTCTTAGCGTTGAAGCAACAGACAAATTGGATACCGAACACCACATTACACCAACAAATAGAGAATTGAAAGCTCAAGGTATAGGTAATATGGTTTCAGGATTAATCGGTGGATTGCCTATCACTCAGGTAATCGTACGAAGTTCAGCCAACATAAACTCAGGTGCTAAATCAAAATTATCCGCTATTCTTCATGGTGTATTCCTAGTAGTTTTGGTAGCCTTGATTCCAGATATTTTGAATAAAATTCCTTTGGCCTCGTTGGCGGCAATTTTATTTATGGTGGGATACAAATTAGCCAATATTACTCTTTTCAAAAAGAAATGGTCACTTGGTTGGGATCAATTTTTGCCTTTCATTATTACCGTGTTGGGGATATTATTGACCAACCTCTTATATGGAATCGGAATGGGAATTGCCGTTGCAATATTCTTTATCCTTCGTCGTAATTTTCACAATGATTTTCAAACAACCGTCGAAGGTGATACAAAAACGATAATTTTGTCTGAAGATGTAAGTTTCTTGAATAAAGGTGGAATTCTAGACGAATTAAGAAAAATAAAAAGTGATAGCAAATTGCGTATAGATGGCTCAAAATGTAAATCTATTGATTACGATGTGCTTTCTGAATTGACCGATTTTATAAATATTACAGCAAAGGGAGACAACATTGAAGTCGAACTAATTAAAATGCCTACTAAAGAAAATATTAAACATTAAACGAATTATCATGAGAAAGTTTTATAACCAATTATTGGAGAACAATAAAGAATGGGTAACGAAAAGTTTGGAATCTGATCCAGATTTTTTTAACAAACTTGCCGATGGACAACAACCACCACTTTTGTGGATAGGATGTGCGGATAGTCGTGTGCCAGCCAACGAAATAATCGGTGCACAGCCAGGTGAAGTCTTCGTACACAGAAACATTGCCAACATGGTCGTTCATACGGACATGAACATGCTGAGCGTGCTCGATTACGCAGTGAATGTCCTAAAAGTAAAGCATGTAATTGTTTGCGGACATTATGGTTGTGGAGGAGTAAAAGCGGCTATGGGGAACCAAAACATAGGCCTTATCGATAACTGGATTCGTCATATCAAAGATGTTTTCCGTTTTCACAATGAAGAATTGTCAGCAATTAAAGATGAACAAAAAAAGTTTGACCGTTTCGTTGAATTGAATGTGAAAGAACAAGTTATGGATTTGGCGAAAACGTCGATAATTCAAAATGCTTGGAAAAACGAACAACCTTTGCACGTGCACGGTTGGGTATACGATATCAAAGATGGTATCATCAAAGATTTGGATGTGAACTTCGAGAACAACTCAATGCTTGCCGAAGTTTATCAATTGGATATTTAAAAAACATAAACTCTATATTAAGCCCCTCGAGATTCCAATCAATATCGGAACTTGAGGGGCTTTTTTCGTTAAATTTAAACCATGATTTCCGAAATAATTGAAGAATTTAGAAAACGAAGCAATTCAGAATATGCCGAAAAAATGTCGACTTACATGCGCGGACAATATGAATACTTCGGATTGAAGTCTGATCAACGGAAAGAGATTCAGAAACTGTTTTTCGGTAGGATGAATACCGAAATAGAACATGAAAAACGTTGGGAGTTTGTCCGTGAATTATGGGAAAAACCGCAGCGCGAATTACTGTATTTTGCCATGGATTGGGTAAATACCTTTAAACCTAAAACACTAAAAAAAGAGGATATCAGAGAAATTCATTTTTTGTTGACGAATAAATCTTGGTGGGACAGTGTAGATATTCTAGCCTCGAATATACTGGGGAAATACCATTTACAATTTCCCGTTAATCAATCCGAATGGTTAAGCGATTGGAGACTTTCCGAAAACTTCTGGCTCCGAAGATCCTGTATGATTTACCAACTAAAGTTCAGAGACAAAACGGATTTTGAATTACTCAAATCCCTGATAAAAGAGAATTTACTAGACAAGGAATTCTTCATCCAAAAAGCAATTGGTTGGACACTTCGTCAATACGGAAAATTTCAACCTGTATTAGTCGTAGAATTTATAGAACACGAAAACATACAAGGTTTGGCACGTCGCGAAGCTTTAAAACTGATTAAATAATATGGCTTTAATAAAACAATGTAGAGGTTTCTCACCTCAAAATGGCAACGATTGCTGGTTCGCCGAAAATGCAACAATAGTTGGTGATGTGATCATGGGCGACCAATGTTCAGTTTGGTACAGTGCCGTCATTCGAGGAGATGTAAATTCCATCCGAATGGGAAATAAAGTGAACATTCAAGATGGTGCCGTGATTCATTGCACCTTCGAAAAGACAAAGACTATTCTTGGAAACAATGTAAGTGTCGGCCACCATGCTTTGGTACACGGATCTACCGTTGAAGACAACGTTCTCATCGGAATGGGATCCATCGTTATGGACAATTGCTACATTGCATCAGGCAGTATAATAGCCGCAGGCGCTGTTTTATTAGAAGGGTCAAAAGTTGGGAAAGGTGAAATTTGGGCGGGTGTTCCCGCGAAAAAAGTGAAAGATATTTCGCCTGAATTGTTTGAGGGTGAAGTGATGCGAATTGCAAATAATTATGTGAAGTATTCAGGGTGGTTTAAGTAGAAGGTGACTATTGATTCTCGACTATTGACTATTGACTATTGAC